>JALEGX010000002.1 GCA_022763485.1 Paracoccaceae bacterium
CGGCGACGATGATCGCCGCGCAGTGAACGAGCAGCACCAGCTATGAAGAAGCAGGTGGACGCCAGTTCCTACACCATCTCCCGGGACACTACCCGTCAACCCGGACCGACGGTTCCCGGATCTGCATCTGACCGATCAGATGCCGCGCCTGCCCTATTCGGTTCCGGTGATGGCCGTTCTGGCGCTCTGCCCGCCGATCTGGCGCAGGGTCATGGACCGGCGCGTGGCCAAGTGGATGGCGGGAAAAAGCGAAACAGCGTGATTGGCAAGCCCGGTCGAATAGGTCACAGTCGGGGCATGATGCGCCTTGCTCTCAGCCTGCTGATGATTGGATTGGTCACTTGCCCCCCATCCGGGGCAACGGCAGACACGCTTCTGAACGGCGACGGGTTTGACCGCTACACAAGGGGCAAAACCCTATTCTACGGCTTTGATGGTGTGCCCTACGGGGTCGAGCGCTACCTGCCGGGCCGCCGCGTGATCTGGTCCTTTCTGGATGGCGAATGTCAGGACGGCGAATGGTATGAGGACGCAGGCCAGATCTGTTTTCTCTATCAGGATCGCAGCGATCCCCAATGCTGGACCTTCCACCTGGGTCCCGACGGGCTGTCGGCGCGTTTTGCCGATGATCCGACCCCGACCGAGCTGTATGAAGACACCGACATCAACGAACGGATGATCTGTCACGGTCCCGACGTCGGGGTCTGAGCCTGCACCCGCCTCAGAACAGCGATCCCTGCCCTTCGGGTCCGGGTTTCTGCTTGGGCTTGGGTTTCGGTGCGGGCTTGTCTGCCGGTGCCACCGACGCCGCCGGTTCGCCCGCCAGATCAAGGGTACCATCGGCAAATTCGATCTGGATCGCCTTGGCCTGTTGCGCGCGTGCGGCTGTGGTCACGACCTCAGTGCCATCCCGCACCACGGCATAGCCCCGTTCCAGCGTCGCCCGGTAGCTCAGGATTTCGCGCTGGCGGTCGATGGACTCCAGTTGCTGGCGCAGGGTGGAAATCCGGCTTTCGCCGGCGCGGGCAAACCTCTGGACCAGCTGGGTCAGGCTCTCACGTTTGCGCAGCACATCCTGTTCCAGACGCGCCGGCTGCAGGCGCGACGCTTGCAGAACCAACCGGTCCCGCCGCGTGGACAGCCCCCGCAACAGGGCAGGTTCCAGCCGGATCTGGCGCTCTTCGAATCTCTTGCGCTCCGCCTTCACCCGATCCTGCAGGCGCGAGGGACGCAGGGCGGCACTGTTTTCCGCCAGCGCAAGGCGCCGGGCCTGAACACCACGAACCAGCGCATTTGGCAGGCGTTCCGCCACCTGGTCAAACCGCTGTCGCGGCGTGTCCAGCAGGCTGTCGGGCCGCGGCAGGGCGCGCGACAGGTCCGCCAGCCGCTGCTGCCGCATCTGCACCGCCTGCCCGACACCACGGGTCAGCCGCGCGCCCATGCTTTCGGTCCAGGCCAGAAGCTCCAGCCGCACCGGCACCGCCAGTTCGGCCGCAGCGGTCGGTGTCGGCGCACGCTGATCTGAGACGAAATCGATCAGCGTGGTATCTGTCTCATGTCCCACGGCCGAGATCAGGGGAATCCCCGACGCGGCCGCCGCGCGGGCGACGATTTCTTCGTTGAAGCCCCAAAGATCCTCGATCGAGCCGCCCCCACGCGCCACGATGATCAGATCGGGCCGCGGCAAAGCGCCGCCGGGGGTGAAGGCGTTGAAGCCTTCGATGGCCCGTGTGACCTCCGGCGCGCAGTTTGCCCCCTGCACGGCCACCGGCCACACCAGCACCTTGCGCGGGAAGCGGTCCCGCAGGCGATGCAGGATATCGCGGATCACCGCACCCGAGGGCGACGTGATCACCCCAACGATCTGTGGCAGATAGGGCAGACGCTGTTTGCGCGCGACGTCGAACAGGCCTTCGGCCTCCAGCTGCTTCTTGCGCTTTTCCAGCAACGCCATCAGCGCGCCCTGTCCGGCGACAGCAACCTCATCCGCGTTCAAATTATACTTGGATTGCGCCCCAAAGGCCGTCAAACGCCCGGTTACAACGACTTCCAGCCCCTCTTCGGGCACCACGGACAGGTTTGCCACCTGCCCTTTCCAGGTGGTGCAGGCCAGCACGTTCCGGTCATCCTTGATGTCATAATAGAGGTGCCCCGAACGCGCCTTGAACACACGACCGACCTCGCCCCGGACGCGCACGCGACCAAAGCTGCCTTCCAGCGTCCGCTTCACTTCTCCGGACAATTCGGAAACGGTGAACTCGGGCATATTCTGACCCGGAACCGGGTCGTCGAACAGATCGGACAACGGGGCGCTCCTCTTGCTCTGCGGCGCGGTACATTCGAAAACTCGATGTACGGTCTGTGGATTGCGTCCCGGGCCTGTACCGCTTCTTGTTCTGGACGCCGCCACAGCATAGAACGCGCAGCAAGCAAGGCCAAGCAGATCGGAGACACGCAATCATGAATATCCTCATCCTCGGCAGCGGCGGACGAGAACACGCGCTGGCATGGGCCGTGATGCAGAACCCGAAATGCGACAAGCTGATTGTCTGCCCGGGCAACGCCGGGATCGCGCAGATCGCCGAATGCGCCTCGTTCGACATCATGGATGGCGGGGCCGTTGCCAATTTTGCCGAAGAAAACGCCATCGACTTCGTGATCGTCGGCCCCGAAGCGCCGCTGGCAGTGGGCGTTGCGGACCGTCTGCGCGACGCCGGGGTGCTGGTCTTTGGCCCGTCCGAAGCCGCCGCACGGCTGGAGGCATCCAAAGCCTTCACCAAGGAGATCTGCGACGCGGCCAACGCGCCCACAGCCGGATACGGGCATTTCACCGACGCCGAGGCCGCAAAGGCCCATGTCCGAAGCACTGGCGCGCCCATCGTGGTCAAGGCCGATGGCCTGGCCGCGGGCAAGGGGGTGATCATCGCTATGGATGAGGCCACCGCGCTGGAGGCCATCGACGACATGTTCGGCGGCGCCTTTGGGGGCGCAGGTGCCGAAGTGGTGATCGAAGAGTTCATGGAAGGCGAAGAGGCCTCGCTCTTCGTGCTGGTTGACGGCGAAGACGTGCTGCCGATTGGCACCGCGCAGGACCATAAGCGCGTCGGCGAAGGCGACACCGGACCCAACACCGGTGGCATGGGGGCCTATTCCCCGGCGCCGGTGCTGTCGCCCGAGATCGAAGCCAAGGCGATGGACGAAATCGTCAAGCCCACCATGAAGGCAATGGCCGATCGCGGCATGCCCTATCAGGGCGTGCTTTATGCCGGGTTGATGATCAAGGACGGCCAACCCCGCCTTGTGGAATACAACGTCCGCTTTGGTGACCCGGAATGCCAGGTGCTGATGATGCGCCTTGGTGCGCAGGCTCTGGACCTGATGCATGCCGCCGCCGAAGGCCGCCTGTCCGAGGCGCGGGTGAATTGGGCCGATGACCATGCGATCACCGTTGTCATGGCCGCGAACGGCTATCCCGGCTCCTATGAAAAGGGCACCGAAATCAAGGGGCTGGATGCCCTGCCCGAAGACAGCATGAACATGGTCTTCCACGCCGGCACCACCGAAGCGCAGGGCAGCATCCTGGCGGCAGGCGGGCGGGTCCTGAACGTCACCGCCCGCGGCACGTCGCTGCAGGAGGCCCGCGATCGGGCCTATGCCATGGTTGACGCCATCGACTGGCCGGATGGGTTCTTCCGGCGCGACATTGGATGGCGCGCTCTCTGACACTTCCAAGGCGGACCATCGGGTCCGCCTTTTCCTTTCCGGGCACTGCTGCGCCGCGACGTTGCGCGCCTTGCGGTGGTAAAACTGTTTCCCCGGCGTTTTCAGCGGGATATGCTATGTCCTGAAGTTGCTGGAGACGAAGATGAATTGCGAACCCGATCCCCAAGAGGTCGACAAGGCCTATGATGAAGGGGACTTTACGCAACTAGCCTTTGACTATGCCCCCATTGGCCTGGTGGTGACCGAAAACCGCGTCATCCGGGACAGCAACAAGCGGTTCCGGGAAATGTTCCAGTATTCGGCAGAAGAGCTGCAGGACAAGCTCTTCGTGTTCCTTTATCCGTCCGAGGAAGAATTCCTGAACGTGCGCCACCGTGGCGACAATATCCTGGGCAAGGGCAACCTCTACTGGGACGAACGGGTGATGCGCCGCAAGAACGGTGAGCTGTTCTGGGTCCGGGTCCGGGGCCACAGCTTCACCCCAGATGCACCGCTGGGGCGCGCTGTCTGGAGCTTTGCGGATCTCGCGGCGCTCCGCCCCTATCAGCCGCTCACCCGCCGCGAACGCGAGGTGTTTTCGCTGATGTCAGAGGGCAAGACCAGCAAGGAGATCGCACGCATTCTGGACCTCAGCTATCGCACGGTCGAGGTCTATCGCGCCAAGCTGTTGAAGAAATTCGGCGCCAACAACACCGCCGCTCTCTTTACCTCTCTGGGGGATATCGAAGGCGATCATGTCGTGCCCACTGCGACCTGAGGCCAACCTGCCCCCAAAGCCGCAGCCTTATTGACAGGACAGCGCCCGGTCCACAGAGGCGCGCGAGCGGAACGGCGCCAGCGTCCGGGCCTGCAATCCGCCTTTGGCCAGCTGCACCGCAACCACGTTGCGCCAGGAGCTGTCGGCCAGGATCATCTCCGGTCCCTGACCACAATCGCGGAGGCCCGAGGTAATGAAGTCTTCGCCAATCCGGTGATTGGTGAACCCGGCCAGCTCTGCCACAGGCTCCAGCCGTCCGGATTTGTAGCGCCAGATCTTGATGGTCTTGGCCAGATGCGGACGGTCCACATAGGCCAGCTCGACATGCCCGTCCCCGTCCAGATCCGCCGCACCGATCGGCGCAAGCCAGCGGTTGGTGCGGCCGATGTGCGGGGTCTCAGTGATCTTGCCCTCAGGACCATAGAGTGCCAGCGCGCCGCCAAGTCCGACATCGGTCTCCACCACCATCGCCGCGTCAGCCTGGCCATCCAGATCCAGATCGACCAGACGCGGCTCCAGATCTTCGAACACGTGATCGCGGGGCAGCCGGATGACGACCTCCGACGTCCGGACCGCAGCGTCCTGTCCTGCAGTCGCGCTGCTCCGGTTGGAAACGGTCAGGGTCAATGCGCCATATTCGATGGCGTCGCCCAGGACCCCATGCGCATACCGTCCGGTCGGCTCACCAAAGGCGGCACTTTCCAGAGTTTGCGCAAAGCTGGCCGAAGCGCCCCCGACCAGCCACAGGCCCGCCACCATCACTGCGCGGCGGGCGGTACGTTGCCAGGGGCGCGACGGGTCACGCCGCGCCTTGCAACGCAGGATCATCAGATCTGCTTTTCGGGCATATGCACGATCAGACCGTCCAGATCATCGGTCACCTTGATCTGGCAGGTCAGACGCGAACGGGCCGGATCGGGCTCGAAGGCGAAGTCCAGCATGTCCTCTTCCATGTCGTCCTTGGCCGGGACTTTTTCGACCCAGGCAGGATCAACATAGACATGGCAGGTCGAACAGGCGCAGGCGCCGCCGCAATCGGCTTCGATCCCGGGAATGTTGTTGTCCCGCGCGCCTTCCATCACGGTCAGACCGGCAGCAACGTCCACAACATGCTCAGTTCCGTTGAATTCGACATAGGTGATTTTTGCCATGCTGAATGTTCCCTTTCCACAGTTGCCGGAATGTCTAGACAAGCGTCCGTCCCGACGCCACCCCCAATTGCGACGGTTTCATGCCGCGGATGAACTTTACCGTTGGGTTTTTCGCCTCCGTTGCAGATCCACCCGCAGAATTGCCCTCCCCTCCCGCACCAAGCGGTCTTTGCGTTGCGCCGGTTTCTGCGGTATCGTCGGGCAAAAGCCGAAAGAGGCCCGAGCAATGTCCAAACCCATCAGCTTTCGCTGCACGCTTCTGGCGCTTGTCCTGTGCGGGGCCTGCGCACAGGTCGATCTGCCGGACCTCATCGCGCCTTCGGGACCGGAGGTCACGCGACTGCAGCAAGAAACCCCGCCAGGGGCCCCTGTCGGGACCTGCTGGGGTAAACAGGTGATTCCTGCAATCATTGAAACGGTCACCCATCAGGTGATGATGCAGCCCGCCGAGGTCAGCACCGACGGCACGGTTCTGCAGCCCGCCATCTACAAGACGGAAACGCGGCAGGACATCGTGCGCGAACGCAAGGAGATCTGGTTCGAAGTGCTGTGCGACGACGCGCGCACACCCGAGTTCTTTGCCTCCGTCCAGCGGGCGCTGAAGGTGCGCGGGCTCTACCGTGGCGCCATCACCGGTGAAAACGATGCCCGCACCCGCGCCGCCATCCGTCGCTATCAGGCCCCGCAGGGATTTGACTCCGGCATCCTGTCTCTGGCGGCCGCCCGCAAGCTGGGTCTGGTTCAGGTGAAGCCCCGCGCGAACTGAACCCCATCCGATTTACGGGGCAAGGTGCGGAAAACCTCCCCTTGAACGGTTTCCCTTCCTATGATCGCTTTGAGCGACACGAACAGCAGGAGGGGGACCATGCTGCACCAGGATCTTCCCGACATCGGCTTTCTGGCCTGTGCCTCGGAACGACTGAAGCGGCTTCTGGCCAGCCAGGCCAAGGAGATAGCGCTGGACACCGGGGATGTGCTTTTCGAGCAGGGGGATGAAGGCGACGCGCTTTTCGTGATCACCCAGGGCGCGCTTGAATTCTCGATCCTGTCGGCGGCGGGGCGCAAGCTGTCCCTGGACATGATGCGGGCGGGGTCGATCTTCGGGGAAATCTCGCTCTTTGATCCGGGCCCACGCACTGCCACCGTCACGGCGACCGAACCCAGCCGTGTACGCAGGGTGCGCAACCGCGATATTCTGGAACAGATCCAGCAGCATCCCGAGCTGGCCGCCGACCTGATCCGGCTGGCAGGACAGCGCATGCGCTGGATGGGTATGCAGCTCAATGAACAGGTCTTCCTGCCGATGCCCACACGGCTTGCGCGCAAGGTTCTCTATCTGACGGCAGAAGAGCGGTCAGCTACGCTGGCGCTGTCGCAATCAGAGCTGGCAGAATTTGTGGGCGCCACGCGCGAAGCCGTTTCCAAGACGCTTGCCGCCTGGAAAAAGGCCGGCGTGGTCGAAGCCAGCCGGGGCGGCCTGGCCATTCTGGACCGGGATGCGCTCAAGGTGCTGGCCGATCCGGACGTGATCTGACTTTTTTCAAGTTTTTTAACGCTCTGTGAACTCCTTCACAGAATTTGGATGCGAGACAGGGCAATCTGTTTCAGGGGCCGGACAGCATATCCCCAGTGCCTGTCCCTTCCGGCCTCACCATCCCTAAGAGCCATGTGTCCCCGCACATGGCTCTTTCACTTTCAGAGCGTCACCTCTTGTAGCTCACCGATGCGCTTCTGGCACCCAATCGGCGCTGTCACGGTTCCAGAACCGGTTCGGATTGTCCTCATCCAGCCCGCGGATATGCAGGGTCCGGATGCAGGGCGACACAAAGATCACCGGCTCCTCATAGGGGTGTTGCGCATAGATGCGCTGCAAGACGGCAATCAGCCCCTGCTGATCCACGTTCAGAAAGAAGGAGAGCTCAACACAGGGCACCTCAACCGCCGCCTCTGTGGCCGCGTTTCGCCCGTCCCCCAGTGAGCGGAACATTTGCACACCCGGTGCGCTGCGAAAACACACGCGGTCGTAGTCCCCGTATTTCAGGTCCACCTGCGACAGGACCGCGTCGATGATGTCCTGACCGTGCATCTCTGGCACCTGGACGGAAACAAGTGTTCCCTGCTCCGGGACAAATCGATGGTTCTTCAAATCTGGAAACTGCATTTCACCCTCACATGCTTGATGTGTTGGGTTTACCGCAGGGGCCGCACTCCCACTGCTCCGATCCCTTCGTCATCGGTCGAACTCTAATCCGTTGCGCCGCTCTGCAACGCGTCCTGTGTGATGCCGAACAGGTCCTGCAGCTTGTCATACCCCCGCGACGTGATGAGCAGCGCCCGTGTCCCGGTGACGCGCTGGACCCAGCCGTCATCGAAGGCCCATTGCAGCAGGGCCGTCGCCAGAGGTCCGGACAGGTGATGCTTGCGCTCCGTCCAGTCCAGGCAGAGCCGGGCGATCGGTTGCGCCCCGCCGGGCTTGGGAACCTCAAGCCCTTGCGCCTGAACAAAGTCCTGAAACGCGGGTCCGGCATGGACACTGTCGCCCGACACCAAGACAACGCCCTTGGCCGTCAGCCCCTGCATCAGCAGCACGCCCAGCCGACCGGCAATATGGTTGTAACAGCAGCGCGCCAACAAAACATCCTGCCCCCCTTGCCCCGTCCGCGCCTTGGCAGAGCGCGCGGCACGGGTTACGTGGTCTGTGGGCGACAGGCTGGCCAGCCCCTCCAGCACGCGGGCGACCTCCTCGCCGGCGATCCGGTGAAAGATATGGCGGCCGCTTTTCAGCGACGTGGTCAGCCCGGCCTGGTTCAGCTGCCTGAGATGCACGGTGGCTGTCTGCGGGCTGATATTGGCCGCGCAGGCCAGTTCCTTGTTGGTGAAAGCTCGGCCGTCCATCAGCTCACACAGGATCCTGGAGCGGCTGGGGTCAGCAAGCGCTGCGCCAATGATATCCAAACGTGGTTCTGTCATGACAGGATCCTAGCGCAGTTTGGCCGACATCGGGCACAGAAAAACCCCGGCGCTTGGGCCGGGGTTCCTCGTGTTCTTACATGCGCAGGGACGCAGGGGGTCAGTCTTCCAGGCTCAGCGCCACGAAGCGCGGCTCACCTGCGCGACGCACCAGCAGCAGCAGCGATTTGCGGCCTGCTTCCTTGGCGTCGGCGATGCGCTCATCCAGCTCCGCCAGGGTGCTCAGCTTCTGCTGGCCCGCTTCGGTGATTACGTCACCGGCGCGCAGGCCCTTTTCAAACGCTTCCGAGGTTTCATCAACCGAGGTGACAACCAGCCCCTCCTGACCTGCCGGAACGTTCAGCTCCTTGCGCATTTCATCGGTCAGCGTGGTGATCGTCAGACCCAGCAGCGACTTTTCGGTCGGCTCCTGCGTGTCGCGCTTGACCACACGGGTTTCGGTCCGCTCGGCATCTTCGCGGCGACCGAGCGTCACCAGAACAGTCTGGGTTCCACCGTCACGGAAGACCACGACACGAACGGATTTGCCAACTTCGGCATTGCCCACCTGACGCACCAGACCGCGGGTGTTTTCGACATCGACGCCATCAAAGGTCTTGATCACGTCACCGGCCAGCAGACCTGCTTCCTTGGCCGGACCTTCCGGCACATCGGTGATCAGGGCACCAGAGGCTTTTTCCAGCCCCATGGCTTCGGCCACATCTTCGGTCACGTCCTGAATGCGCACGCCCAGCCAGCCGCGGCGGGTTTCGCCGTATTCCTTCAGCTGGTCGACCACTTTGGTCACGACGTTCGACGCCATGGAGAAACCGATGCCGATCGAGCCACCATTGGGGGACAGGATCGCGGTGTTCACGCCGATCACATCGCCATCCATGTTGAACAGCGGGCCGCCCGAGTTGCCGCGGTTGATCGCTGCGTCGGTCTGGATGTAGTCGTCATAGCTGCCGGACAGCGCCCGGTTGCGGGCCGAGACGATACCAGCAGACACCGAGAAGCCCTGCCCCAGCGGGTTGCCCATGGCGACAACCCAGTCGCCGACGCGGGCGGTGTCACTGTCACCAAAGCGCACGAATTTCAGCGGCATGTCCGCATCGACCTTCAGCAGTGCGATGTCGGTCTTGGGATCAGTGCCCACAACTTTCGCAGGCAGGCGGTCGGCAGGTTGACCATCACCGGGGAAGAACTCGATCTCGATCTCATCGGCACCTTCGATCACGTGGTTGTTGGTGACGATATAGCCGTCTTCCGAGATCACGAAGCCCGACCCCAGAGCCGAGGACCGGCGCGGGCGGTTGCCGTTGTTATTGTTGTTGTTCCGATCCTGAAACTCGCGGAAGAAGTCTTCGAACGGGGATCCTTCGGGCACGATGCCTTGCGGACCGGTGCGGCCTTCGATCACGGTGGTGGTGGTGATGTTCACCACCGACGGGCTGATCTGTTCGGCCAGCGGGGCGAGGCTTTCAGGTCGCGCCTGAGCGATGGCCGCCTGAAGCATGACGACGAAGAACGTCATCAACCCCAGCCAGAACACGCGCAAGCGCTGTCCCTGAACGGCCTCTAAGGTTGTGGATTTAACTGCCAATGGCTGCACTGGAAACACTCCTTGTCAAAGCCTGTATTGGGTGCCCCGCATGGCGGAGCCGAGGGCCAGCCTGTGGCCCCGTTTTTCGGGATGGCTTCAATGTAGTTACTTTCCTCGCGCGGGCAACGCATGTTGCAGAGTTTCAAGGCGACGTGAAACACCTGTGACTGCGGGTGAGCCCGTGCAGGGAAATCAATCCGATTTCAGAGCCAATCCGGAAAGTTGTTCGTAGGCAGGCAGATGCGCGGCAAGATAGTCCTGCAAATGGGGGGCCGCGGCACAGGCCGCTTCGAATTTGCGATCTTCCTTTTCTTCGGCTGCCGGATCCGGCGGGGCGATGCCGGTGCTGCTGGTGACCTGACCGTGCCAGCCGCTGACCTGTTGCCAGTCCTGGGGCACATCCGACCCGGCCCAGTCAAAGGCGTGATCCGCCGGGGACAGGCCAACAGCCGTCCAAAGTGCGGTCATCACCCCACGTGGGTTTTCCCGTACGTCCTCGGAACGGATGACCAGCGGGGTTTCCCCCTGCTCCATCAGACCCTGCAAATGCCGCCATTGCGCCGCAATGCCGATCTCATCACTCGAAACCTTGGGGTCCAGCTTGTGATAGCTGACGATGGCCGCCTTGGGACGCCGCACCAGAAACACGTTCTTCAGATGCGGGCGGAACAGCTCATCCTCCAGGATATGCGGGACGACATAATAGCTCATGTCCTTGAAGAAGACCGGCCCGGTCTGCGCCCGCTCGATCAGCATATCGCGGATGTCGGCATAGGTCTGCGGATGGTCAGGATCCACGTCGAAATGCGGCATCGCATTGCTGCGATTGACGTAATAGTCGTACATGAACGGCTCATGAGCACAGTTCAGATCGCCGCGTTCCCGCATGATCCGCTCAATAGCGGTGGACATGGAACGGGGATGGGACCACATGGCATAAATCGGATGCATCGGAACCTCGTCTTCAAATCGGGTTCCGGCAGCCTGTCAGACGCCCAGCTGATGCGCAATCCATAACAGGAGCAGCCCCGAAACAACGGCCAGCAACCCCAGCTGCCGCCGCGCGTTTTCGGGCAGGGACCGCAGCGCTTCGAGCATCCTTTCAACAAGCGAAGGGGCCAGTACATAGACCAGCCCCTCCACGATAAACACCAGCCCGAGAGCCAGAAGAACGGTTGCCATCAGTTGGCCTTGCCGTCCGCGGATTTCAGGTAGTTGAAGAACTCTGAATCCGGCGACAGAACCATGGACGAGTTGCCCTGCTGCAGCGCTCGCGCATAGGCGGTCAGCGTCCGGTAGAACTCGAAGAACTCTGGGTCCTTGCCATAAGCGGTAGCAAAGATCGCGTTGCGTTCCGCGTCCGCTTCACCGCGAATGATCTCGGCCTCGCGCTTGGATTCGGACACCAGTTCCACCACGGTACGATCCGCCTGTGCACGAACACGCTGTGCCGCTTCGTTACCACGGGCGCGTTCGTCGGTGGCTTCGCGCTCACGCTCGGCGCGCATCCGTTCAAAGGTCGCGTCCAGGTTTTCCGCCGGCAGGTCGGTGCGCTTCAGACGCACGTCGATCAGTTCCAGACCCAGCGCCCGCGCATCGTCCAGCGCACCATTGCGGATGCGCAGCATCAGCGCGGCACGGTCAGAGCTGAGGATGTCGTTGGAGCTCACAGAACCCAGAACCTCACGGGTTTGCGACCGCAGGATCGAATCCAGACGACGGCCTGCAACCTCGATGGCCTGATCACCACCGGCACCGGTGGCTTCCCGGAACTGGTTCACATCCGAAATCCGGTACCGCGCGAAGGCGTCCACCACCAGACGACGGTCGTCCAGCGGGGTAACTTCCAGCGGATCTACATCGCGGCTGAGGATGCGGTCGTCATAGCGCACGACATCCTGGATCAGCGGGATCTTGAAGCTGAGGCCCGGATCTTCCTTGACCGCAACAACGCGGCCAAATTGCAGCACCAGCGCCTTTTCACGTTCATCCACGATAAAGATAGAGGACAGCAGACCAGCAACGACAATCACCGCCACCGGCAGGAGAAAGGTAGATTTACGCATCAGTTGTTCCCCCCGCGGCGCAGTTCATTCAGCGGCAGATAGGGAACGATGCCCTGTCCTTCGCCGGCTGCGGTGTCATCCAGAATGATCTTGTCGACCCGGCCCAGAACCTCTTCCATGGTCTCCAGATAAAGACGCTTGCGCGTCACTTCCGGTGCCTTGGAATATTCTTCCAGAACCGCAGTGAAGCGGCTGGCCTCACCCTGGGCTTCGTTCACCACGCTGGCACGATAGGCTTCGGCCTCTTCCAGCAGCTGTGCAGCTTCACCGCGCGCTTCTGCAAGCACCCGGTTGGCATAGGCGTCAGCCACGTTCTGCAGACGGTCACGCTCCTGTTCGGCGGCCTGAACGTCACGGAAGGCTGCAATCACCGGCGTCGGCGGGTCGGCCTTGTCGAAGTTCACACGCACAATGTTCACGCCGGAGTCGTAGCTGTCCAACGTCGACTGGATCAGCTCTTCCAGACGCTGGGCGATCACCCCCCGGTCACGGTTGAGGATCGGCGCCAGTTCGGATTGCGCGATGATCTCACGCATGGCCGATTCAGACACCGCGCGGATGGTCGGGCGGGCGTCCCGCAGATTGAACAGGAACTTGCCTGCATCCGAGATGTTCCACACGACCTGGAAATCGATGTCGACGATGTTTTCATCGCCGGTCAGCATCAGACCCGCATCCGAGCCGCGTCCGCCAACACCGATGTCTTCGGTCTGTTCGCGAGTGACCGGGATGACCTCGGCGGTCACGACCGGCCAGGGGGCAAAGTTCAGGCCCGGCTGCCCGGTGGCCGAATATTCACCCAGGAACAGCTCAACAGACTGTTCTTCCGGCTTCACGGTGTAGAAGCTGGCCATCCCCCAAAGGATTGCCGCCGCAACACCGGCCAGCGCGATGGTTCCGCCCGTGAAGGCCGGGCCCGCGCCGCCGCGCTTGCCACCGCCACCGGAGGACCCGCCACCGCCGCTGCGTCCGCCCATCAGCACACGCAGCTGCTCCTGGCCTTTTTTCATCAGCTCATCGATCTCAGGGATCTGGGGACCTTCGTCGTCCGGGCGACGCCCTCCCCCATTGTTACCCCGGTTGTCTCCGCCGCCAGAGGAACCTCCGCCCCCCCAGGGGCCACCGCTGTTGCCCGCCATGTCTCTCCTTAAACCTTTCTTCGCCGCGTTAGCGCAGCTGTATCACATAACTGTGCAGGACCGCCGGAAAATCAAGCGCTCCGCACCGGTGATTTCATCGTCACCAATTCTTCGGACATGGTCGGATGTACCGCCACGGTCCGGTCGAAGTCTTCCTTGGTCGCACCCATTTTTACTGCAATCCCGGCCAGCTGGATCATTTCACCGGCACCGGGCGCGACAATATGACAGCCCAGAACCTTGCGGGTTTCCTGGCTCACGATCAGCTTCATCAGCACCTTGGCCGCACGTCCGGCAAAGCTCTGCTGCATCGGTTTGAAGGACGCGGCATAGACCTCGATCGGCTCCTGCGCACGCGCCTCTTCTTCGCTCAGCCCCACGGTGCCCATTTCGGGCTGGGTGAAGATCGCGGTCGGGATCAGGTCGTGGTCCACCGGCGTCGGATTGCCTTTGAACACGGTTTCTACAAAGGCCATGCCTTCGCGGATAGCCACCGGGGTCAGGTTCACCCGATCGGTCACATCGCCAATGGCATAGACAGAAGGCACGCCGGTCTGGCTGTAGTCATCCACCACGATTTCGCCCTTGGCGCCGCGCGCAACGCCCATCTGCTCCAGACCCAGGTCATCGGCATTGGGGGCGCGTCCGGTGGCATACATCACCACGTCGAACAGATGCTCGTTTCCGGCGGTATCGGTCACGCGGATCGCATCGCCCTCCTTGCGCATTTCCGCGACATTGGTGCCCAGTTTCAGGTCCACACCGGCCTCGACCATGCCGTCGGCGATCATGTTGCGTGCTTCCATGTCGAAGCCGCGCAGGATCTGTTCACCGCGATAGAACTGAGTGGTCTTCACACCAAGGCCGTTCATGATGCCAGCGAATTCGCTGGCGATGTAACCGCCGCCGACGATCAGGATGCTTTCGGGCAGCTTGTCGAGGTGGAAGATCTCATTCGACGTGATCGCCAGCTCAGAACCGGGGAACTCCGGCACGACGGGGCGACCGCCGGTGGCGATCAGGATGTGCTTGGCGGTCTTGCGGGTCCCATCCGACAGCTCGACCGTATGCGCATCCACAAGTTTGGCGCGCTGATCGAAGCTTTCGACGCCCGAGTTTTTCAGCAGGTTGCGATAGATGCCTTCCAGGCGGTCCAGTTCGGCATGCAGCTTGCCCTTGAAGGCGTCCCAGCTGAAATCACCTGCCTGAATGTCCCAGCCATAGGCCTGGGCGTCTTCGACCATGCCGGAATATTCCGAGGCGAACACCATCAGCTTCTTGGGAACACAGCCCCGGATCACGCATGTGCCGCCATAGCGGTCTTCCTCGGCCAGGGCCACCTTGGCACCGGTGTCGCCTGCCGCAACCCGTGCCGCGCGTACGCCGCCGGAGCCGCCGCCAATCACAAACAGATCGTAATCAAAGCTCATGTCTTCCGCCTTATCCTGCATCCCGCAAAGGGGTGTATCCTATATCGCGCTCCTGTCCAGCCCCGAGCGTCTGGGCGGGCCCAGACAAAACCGATTTATGGGTTCGGCCAGAGCAGAGCCGGATGTCGAAGTCGTCAGATAAGGCCATGTGCCAGGAATACAATGCAGATCCGGGGGGTGCCGGGCGCAGTTGGGACCTGAAAAAGTGACAAGTCCGTGATCACCCCGCAACAAGCGGTTTCCTGCGCTTGGCTCTGACCGGAGCCGCAGATCATTCCGACGAACGCGCCGTCAGTCCGCGAGATCGGTAAACAGGTTGTCGCTTTCGACGAAATCCAGACGGTCTGTTTCCACCGTGCCTTCATTGATGTCACGGATTTCGACCTTGCCGTCCCCGAAGCCGATGACAACCGTGTCACAGATGTCGATGAACAGACCGTTTTCAACGACGCCGGGCATCTGGTTCAGCACCAGCGCCAGCTGACGCGGGTTGCCGATCCGGTTCAGATGCAGATCCAGGATGTGATTGCCCTCATCGGTGATGAAGGGGCGGTCGCCATTCATCCGCAGCGTCGCGGAACGGCCCAGAACATCCATGGACACAAGGGTTTCTTCAATCAGCGCCTGGGTGGTCTGCCACCCGAAAGGGATCACTTCGACCGGCAGGGGAAAAGAGCCCAGGGTTTCGACCTCTTTGCCCACATCGGCGATCACAACCATCTGGTCCGATGCGGTGGCGACGATCTTTTCCTGAAGCAGCGCACCGCCCCCGCCCTTGATCAGGTTCAGGTCGGTATCAAACTCATCCGCGCCATCAATGGTCAGATCCAGCCATTTGGCCTCATCCAGGCTGATCACGTGAATGCCCACTTCCCGCGCCAGTTCCGCGGTGCGGGTCGAGGTGGGAACACCCCGGATCTTCAGCCCTTCGTTTCGGACCATTTCGCCAAGGCACCGCACAAGCCACGCCGCGGTCGACCCGGTTCCAAGGCCAACGCGCATGCCATCCTCAACCATATCGGCGGCGCGCTTGGCAGCCACGAATTTGGCCTTGTCGATGGGTGACAATTCACCGGTCATGGCAGAATCCCCTTGTTGCGTTGCGGAACTTATACGGAACGCACCCTGCAACTGCGAGGGTCAAAACGCAATTCCGGCCCTACCCAAGGACGCAGACACAAGGACCTGCGTGTCTTTGCGAAAACACGCCAGAGCGAAAACATGTCGCGAAAATGCGCGTTTCCTATCGGAAACGTCGGAAATGTTCCCTTGTGAATCGGATTGAGCGTCTAAGTCTTCGGTATGAACCCGAACTATGTGCTTCACTATGCCCCTGACAACGCCTCTCTGGTCATTCGACTGGCCATGGAGGAACTGGGCGTGTCCTATGACACGATCCTGGTGGACCGGTCTGTTCGGGCGCAGGACAGCGCCAGCTATCGCGGGCTGAACCCGGCAGGGCTGATCCCCGTGCTGGAAACGCCGGATGGGCCGATCTTCGAAACCGCGGCCATTCTGCTCTGGCTGGCGGACCGCCACGGCGCGCTGGCGCCCAGCCCCGATGCGACAGAGCGCGCCGCCTTCCTGAAATGGCTGTTCTTCGCTTCGAACACAGTCCACGCCGACCTGCGACAGCTTTTCTATGCCGACGCCTATATCGGCCCCGCTCCCGCGCATCAGGCGGCGCTGCGGTCCGGCATCAGCGCGCGGCTGCGGACACATCTTTCGCTGATCGAAGCGCAGTCCGACTGCGGCTGGATGTTCGGCCGCACCCCCTCGGTGCTGGATATCTACCTGGCCTGCATGTTGCGCTGGATGGCGCTTTATCCTGCCTCCTGGGACCGCAGCTGGTTCGACCTTGGCCGCTATCCCCGGCTTTCCGACATGTGCCAGCGGCTGGAGCAGCGCCCCAGCGTCCTGACCGCACAAACCGCTGAAGGGCTGGGCCCTTCCCCGTTTACCGCCCCTGACTATGCCACTCCACCAGAAGGATCAGCCACGTAATGTTCCTCTCCGTTTTCGATATGTTCAAAGTGGGTATCGGACCCTCGTCCTCTCACACCATGGGACCGATGGTTGCCGCCGCGCGTTTCCTGGACATGATGCGCGCCTCTCCCTTCGTGTTCCACGGTCTGCGCGCGTCGCTTCATGGCTCGCTGGCGTTCACCGGCGTGGGTCACGCGACCGACCGCGCGACGATCCTTGGCCTGGCCGGTTTTCTGCCGGACACCTATGACGACGACAAGGCAGAGGCGGCATTGGCGGATCTGAACGCCACCCACCTGATGCATCCCGAAGGGCTGCCCGCACTGGCGTTCGATCCGGAAAAGGACATGATCTTTGACTATGATCACGCCCTGCCCGGTCACGCCAACGGCATGATCCTGATGGCAACCGATGCGCAAGGCGACGTGATCCTGCGGCAGGTCTTCTACTCCGTCGGCGGCGGCTTTGTCCTGACCGAAGAGGAACTGGCCGAGGGCAAGGACACCGACGAAGGCGCCCCCGTGCCCTTCCCCTTCCATTCGGCGGCCGAAATGCTGGAGATGGCCAAGGCCTCGGGCAAGACCATCGCCCAGATGAAACGCGAGAATGAGATTTCGCGCGGCTGCGCCCAAAGCCTGGCCAGCGGCACCGCCCGCCTGTGGCAGGTGATGAACGACTGCATCAACCGTGGTCTGGAACGGGACGGGATCCTGCCCGGCGGTCTGAAGGTACGGCGCCGTGCCAAGGCGATCCATGACGCGTTGCAGGCCGAACGCGGCATGAACCTGAACGCGCCTCATACCATCAATGACTGGATGAGCGTCTACGCCATGGCGGTGAACGAAGAAAACGCCGCCGGCGGCCAGGTCGTCACCGCCCCCACGAATGGGGCGGCCGGTGTTCTGCCTGCAGTGCTGCGCTACTATCTGGACCATGTGCCGGGCGCATCGGAAAACCATATCGAGGACTTTCTGCTGACCGCCGCCGCCATCGGCGGACTGGTCAAGTACAATGCCTCGATCTCTGGCGCTGAAGCCGGGTGTCAGGCCGAAGTTGGGTCGGCCTCGGCCATGGCAGCGGCGGGATTGTGCGCCGTGATGGGCGGCACCCCGGAACAGGTGGAAAATGCCGCTGAAATCGCGCTGGAGCATCATCTTGGCATGACCTGCGATCCGGTAAAGGGTCTGGTGCAGGTGCCCTGCATCGAACGCAACGGGCTTGGCGCGATCAAGGCCGTATCGGCGGCCTCGCTGGCGCTGCGTGGCGACGGTCAGCACTTTGTCCCGCTGGACGCGGTGATCGAGACCATGCGCCAGACCGGGCACGACATGCACGAGAAGTACAAGGAAACCTCGCTCGGCGGGCTGGCCGTGAACGTCCCCAACTGCTGAGGACGCCCCCCAAACACGCCAGCCGTCCCCAAAGAAGCGGGGCAGCGGCTGGCGTGACCCTGCGCGGCCCGAAAGGATGCCGCAAATGCGACATGCCTGAAAACCGGGCGCTGGCCCGAAAAACTGTCGCTACGTAACGTCAGCCCGTTCGGAACCATGACTTGCGCGACCGAAACCCCGGCCGTAGCGTTGTCGTCATGTCAACGGATAGACCTGTTCTCGGAATAGCCCTGATGCTGGGCTTTTGCGTCGTCGCGCCCATGGGGGATGCGGTGGCTAAGATTCTTGGGGAATCGGTCCCGTTGGGACAGCTGCTGTTCGTGCGCTTTGCCGTGCAGGCCATTGTTCTGATCCCGATCGTGTTTCTTACCAAACGCCTGTGGCGGATGCGCGGCCGCGTTCTGGCGCTGACCGCAGCACGCACCGCGCTGCATATTGCCGGGATCGGCGCGATGTTCACCGCCTTGCAATACCTGCCTCTGGCGGATGCGGTGGCGATTGCCTTCGTGATGCCGTTCCTGATGTTGCTTCTGGGCAAGTTCGTGCTGAACGAAGAGGTGGGCATGCGCCGCCTGATGGCCTGTGTTGTCGGTTTCATCGGCACATTGCTGGTCATTCAGCCCAGTTTTGCCTCCGTCGGCTGGCCTGCACTCTGGCCGCTGGCCGTGGCGGTCATCTTCTCGATGTTCATGCTGGTGACGCGACAGATCGCTAAGGAAACCGATCCCATAGGGTTGCAGGCCGTCAGCGGCGTCATGGCATCGGTCGTGCTGTTGCCCGTCCTCATCGCCGGCTGGGCGATGGACATCGCGCCCTTGACGGTCAAAACGCCGAGCACGCAGGAATTCATGCTGCTTGGCGCAATCGGCCTGTTGGGGACTGCTGCGCATCTGCTGATGACATGGTCACTGCGCTATGCCCCCTCGGCCACATTGGCGCCGATGCAATATCTGGAAATCCCCGTTGCCACCGCCTTTGGCTGGATGATCTTCAGCGATCTGCCCAATATGCTGGCCTCGGCCGGCATTGCCATCACCATGGGCTCGGGCCTGTATATCGTGATGCGGGAACGGATCGCCGCCCGCGAAGCTACGCGCGCCAAGGAGCCTCCTGCCCCGGTCCCCGCGCAACCTGCGGCATGACCTGATCCAGCGCGTGCCGCGGCAGCATGGCCAGCAGGGTCGGTGTTAGGGTGCTGATCCACATCTCACCGCCCACAGCCCGGTTGGACGTGCCAATGAAGCCGACGGGGTTCATCTCCAACCCGTCCAGCGGCCACTCCAATCCGCGCGACCGGGCGCGCGCCTCCGCCATCGGAAACAGCGAAACAACCTCGCCCGCGGAAAGCTCGACCCGCAGCTCAGGCGGCAGCAGGAAAACAATCTCATGCGCACCAATCAGGATGCAGGGCACATGGCTTTGACGTGCCAGGACGTTGAAGGCGGCCAGTTGATGATCGACCCGCGCGCCCAGAAATCCGACCCCCAGAATCACTGGCGCAAGGATGCTGCGCACCGCTTTATCGAAGTCGGTGCTGTCCTGTTCACGAATTGGAAACAATCGTTCTTGCGGAATTCGCGCCTTTGTCGCGGCCGAGAGCGAGTCCAGATCACCGATCACCGCCTCCGGCTCCAGATCCATCGACACCAGCAAATCCGCGCCGCCATCCGCCGCCACAAGGGTTGAAGCCTGCTTCAAGGCCAGCTTAACATCATCCGCGGAGGCATCGCCGCCCCCGACAAGAGTAACCGGTTGTGTGGATCGTACGAGTGGATTTGTCATGCGCTGTTTCTGCCCGTTTTGGAAACAGACCACAATCTCGCCTTAAAATGATACGGTGAATTGCACAGATTCGAGCCGAAATTGTCTCTGTAGGGGTGTCTAACCGATGGCAATAATTGTGAGAGGACGAGCATCCGATGGTACAGAATAACAAGGTATTGACCGTTTCATACGGTACGTTTTCCTGCACCTTGGAAGGTTTCGAGGATTCCTTCGACACGATGAAGGCCATCGCGGAATATTTCCGGGACCTCGCCGCAGATGACAGATATTTCGGAGCCGAGCCACCCCAGCCAGATGCTGAGATGCTGGCACGGATCGCCGAAAAGGAAATCGCGCGACAGGTCGAAGCCCGCCAAGGTGATACAGGAATCATCCTGCGCGCAGCGGACGCGCAAGCCGCCGCCCCTGCCGTTGCAGCCGCAGCTGCCGCGCCGGTTGCTGCTGAACCGGTTGCGCCGGTCCAGGTTGAAGCCGAAACGCCCGCTCCCGTGCAGGAACCTGTGCAGGAAGAGGCACAACCCGAACCGGTTGTCACGCCTGACGTGGTTGAAGAAGACATTGAAGAGGCGGCCCCCGTTGCCGAAGACGCACCCGAAGCGGTCGTTGAGGACGTCGAGGGCGTCGAGGACATTGATTACCTGTCCGACATGGACTTCAAAGAAGCGCTGCTGGCCGTTGAGCAGGACATTGACGCGCTGGATGCGGATGCGGAAGACCAGGCAGCCGAGCTGGATGTGATCGCGGATGACCTGGCTGCGGACGAACAGGACGCTGCACCGGTCGAAGCCGAAGCCATTGAAAAGGTTGCTGTTGAAGACGAGGCCGACATTGTGCCCGCAGCCGACAGCATTGCCGCGAAGCTGCAGCGCATCCGCGCCGTTGTCTCGCGCCGTGTTCCGGCCGGTCAGGACACCGAATATTCCGAAGACGAACATGCCGAAACCTTCGCCGCCTCCGGCACCGCCGCGTTGGAAGACGCGATTGCCGAGGAGATGGATGAAGAGGACGTCCAGGCGCCTGTTGCTCAGGACGAAGACAGCCTGTTTGGAGATATTCAGGAAACCGTCGCCGTGGATGATGAAGCCGATGAGCTGATGAACATCCTGGACAGCGGACCAGAGGGCGCCGCCGCCAAGCCGCGCCGGGTTCGGGCGCGTGTGGTCAAGGTCAAGCGCCGCGATCTGGACGCCGCTGTTTCAGCAGGCGACCTGGAACCGGTCGAAGAGGTTGCGCCGGTGACGGCCAGCAGCCTGTCGGACGAAGACGAAGCGGACCTGCTGCGCGAACTGGCCGAGGTCGAAGCGGAATTCGCTGAGCCCGAAACCTATTCCGAGGCGCCGCAGGACGACAGCGTTCAGGATGAGGCCTTCCTTGAGGAAGACGACTACGAAGACGACGACGTTTTCGTTGAGCCCAAGCCCGCACAAAGCACCGCCGACGAAGAAGACGTCTCGCGCCTGATGGCTGCGGCGGACGAAAAGCTGGATGATCCGGAAACCTCGTCCAACCGCGAAACCTATTCGCATCTGCGCGCTGCCGTTGCGGCCGCCGAAGCCGAAAGATCGGCGGGTGGCACCGTGGGAACCCACCCCGAGGCCGATCCGTACCGGGAAGACCTGGCCAGCGTTGTACGCCCGCGCCGCCCCACCACCCACATGCGGGGTGAGCGGTCACCGCGTCCCGGCGCCAAGCCCCGCCCCGCGCCCCTGAAGCTGGTTGCGGAACAGCGCGTGGACCGGGAAGCCCCGGCGCCTGCCGCTTCGGAAGGTCCGATCCGCCCGCGTCGCGTGGTTTCCATGGACGCCGAAACCCCGGCACCGGAAACCGGGGGGGGCTTTGCGGCCTATGCCGCCGAGCAAGGCGCCATCGAACTGCACGAACTGCTGGAAGCCGCCGCGTCCTACCTGAGCTTTGTCGAAGGTCACGAGCAATTCTCGCGCCCGCAGCTGATGAACAAGGTCCGCCAACTGGGCAGCGCCGAGTTCAATCGCGAAGACGGCCTGCGGTCCTTCGGACTGCTGCTGCGCGAAGGCAAGATCGAGAAAGCCGGGAACGGTCGGTTCATTGCGTCGGGCGATATCGGTTTCCAACCCGACAGCCGCGCGGCTGGCTAAACCAGACCGTATCAGCACACGCACAGACGGGCTTGCTCAGATCCTGGGCGAGCCCGTTTTCCTTTGTCCATTTGGTCTTGCCTGAGGGCGCGGCGGCCTTTTCGCCTGAATTCGAGCACTTTGAGAAAGAATGTACTTTAAATTAAATTCATGAACTCTTTCGGTGGATAAAATTGCAAAAATTATCGCAAAAGTTACCCTATACTTTTCGTCAAAATAAGCTCCCCAAGCTTATCACGCCCTCAAATCCTGTGTTTCCTGCTTTTGTGACCGCTCAAAAGCCCAGTCCCGGTCCAGGGTACAAATTGGCAGCAAAAACGGGGAAAAAGAGCTCCGCTCAGCGAACGCCGGATTAGGATGTTCAATATTTATCCACAGGGATACCCACGGCGCCCAAGTGCGCGATAAAAACTATTTTTCAGATAGTTAAGCCCAGCACCTCAAGCCAAACCGGAGACACCGGCCCCCGGCTATTCACAGCCTTGGCCCTAAAGCAAACCAAGTCCTGCGAACGGGGGCATGGCTGATTGTCCCAAGCGATGTTGCAAGACAGGCGACGCAGAGAGTTTCAGCCCGGTGCAACAGGTGGTTTCGGTTCCGTCTCAATGACTTGCAGGCAGAAAATGACAAAGCGCGGCCCCGGGAGGCCGCGCTGATGTTGGAAATCGTCCATCCGGACAGGCAAGTCAGTCCTTGTCGGCCTGATCCGGGTCGGCCTGACCGACCCCTTTGAACACGAATTTGAACGGCAACGCCCAGACAATGCCCAGAACGATATACACCCCAAGCTCAACCAGGATCGGCGGCCGGTCCAGCCAGTTCACCACCGTGACGGCAGCCACCACGTAAAGCGGTAGCCCCACCAGCAGGATCAGCAGCGACAGCCGCCGACGCGCCTTGTAGCCCAGCGCCATCAGTCGGCAAACGGGTCAGTCACCAGAATGGTGTCATCCCGCTCCGGGCTGGTGGACAGCAGTGCCACCGGGCATTCGATCAGCTCTTCGACACGACGCACATATTTGATCGCATTGGCGGGCAGTTCCGCCCAGCTGCGCGCGCCTTCGGTGGATTCGGACCAGCCCGGCATTTCCTCATAGATCGGCGTGCAACGTGCCTGCTGATCCGCCGCGGTCGGCAGGTAATCCAGACGCTCACCATCCAGATCGTAGCCGACACAGATCTTCAGCGTCTCAAACCCGTCCAGAACGTCCAGTTTGGTCAGGGCGATGCCGCTGACACCGCTAGTGGCGCAGGTCTGACGCAGCAGCGCCGCATCGAACCAACCGCACCGACGCTGACGGCCGGTGGTGGTGCCAAACTCATGCCCGCGTTCACCCAGACGCTGACCATCCGCATCCGGCGTGCCATCCTCGTTCAGCAGCTCGGTCGGGAACGGACCCTCACCCACACGGGTGGTATAGGCTTTGACGATGCCCAGAACGAAGTCGATGGAGTTGGGTCCGATGCCAACGCCGGTGGCGGATTGGCCCGCAATCACGTTGGATGAGGTCACAAAGGGATAGGTGCCGAAGTCGATGTCCAGCAATGCGCCCTGCGCCCCTTCGAACAGGATCCGCTTGCCCGCTTTGCGCTTTTCGTTCAGCACTTTCCAGACCGGCGCCGCAAAAGGCAGGATCTGCGGTGCGATCTCACGCAGCTGGGCAATCAGCGCGTCCCGATCAACCGGCTCGATGCCCAGACCCTTGCGCAGCGGATCGTGGTGCTGCAGCGCGCGGTCCACGCGGGCTTCGAGCGTGGCGTCATCCGCCAGATCCGCAACGCGGATGGCACGACGGCCCACTTTGTCTTCGTAGCACGGGCCGATGCCGCGACCGGTGGTGCCGATCTTGGTGCCCTTGCTGGCCGCTTCTTCCCGCGCGCGATCCAGCTCACCGTGGATCGGCAGGATCAGCGGAGTGTTCTCGGCGATCATCAGCGTTTCAGGGCTGATATCCACACCCTGCGCGCGAACCGTTTCGATTTCCTTGATCAGGTGCCAGGGATCCAGCACCACGCCATTGCCGATGACCGACAGCTTGCCGCCACGCACCACACCCGAAGGCAGCGCATGCAGCTTGTAGACATTGCCGTCGATGACCAGCGTGTGACCGGCGTTATGTCCCCCCTGAAAACGGGCGATGACATCAGCGCGCTCGCTGAGCCAATCCACGATCTTGCCTTTTCCCTCGTCACCCCACTGGGCGCCGACCACGACGACATTGGCCATATCCGGTCCTTCGTACGATATTTCAAACCCGCGCCCGTATACAGGTGCCGACGGCGCGAGGGAACCGCAATTTCGACGCAGGAGGATCAATCTGGCGCTGGGGCTGGACAGTTCAGCGCGTTTGCGCGATTCTGTCGGGCAAAACTTCGGGGCTACGAGAGTGATGGGAATGCTTCTGCGCTGGCTATTTGCATTTGTGTTGCTGACGCTGACATATAATCCGACCGAGTGGAATTATGTCCGCTGGGCGGTAGCAAACTACCATTCCCAACTGTCGGTTGCGGTCCTGATGGGGCTGCTGCTGACCATTGGATACATCATCTACCTGCGCGCGACGCTGCGATCGATCGGCGGATTCGGCATGTTTCTGGTGCTGTCCGTGGTCGCGTCGCTGCTTTGGGTTCTTTATGATCTGGGCCTGCTGCAACTGGACAACACCGACACCAACGTCTGGTTGGGCATTCTGGCGCTGTCCATCGTATTGGGCATCGGGCTGAACTGGAGCCATGTGCGCAGGCAGCTGTCCGGTCAGTCCGATATGGATGATGTCGACGACTGATCCGGCAATTTGACCGGCTGCCCATGCGGGGTGGACAGATAGGCCCGCGTCCAGGCCGCCTTGGTGTCGTCGCGTTCTGCTGGGTTGGCGGCGCCGCTTTCCTCCAGAACCTGCTCCAGCGTTTCCAACCAGGCGGCGAAATAGTCATCTCCGCCGTCCAGATCCTTGCTCAGCCCGTGCTGTTTCAGGGTTTGAGAGAATCGCCCCACCCAATCCGCCCAGGTGAAGGCCCCGGATTCATTCAGCGACACCGTCAGCGCAAAGGCCTGTGCGTGCCAGGGTTCCTGAAAGACCGGTTCCGGCGCGGCCAGATCGATACAGTCGGTCATGCGGGCTCCAGATAGCTTTCCCAGAGGTCCAGGATGACTTCATCATTGGGATGTTCGGGATTGGCCCAGAGCTGCGCGGCCGCAAAGCGCACAGCATACAGCGGTTCGGGCGCTTCACCCAAATCATGGGCGTTGCTGTCGGGCAGAACGTGATGCCCATGAACGCGCAGCACTTCTCCGGTTGCTCCGGTCGCATAGGCGGGAAGGCGTGTATGCCCGCCGTTCACCATGTGGTTGCCGCCCGGACGCCGGGTGCGGACCGTCTGGCCCGGCGCGAACTGCGGCGGCGTGTTCGCGGGCCGCTCAGCCGGACCACCCTTGGCCAGAACGCCTGCAACCTGATCTGCACGCAAACACTTCTCAGCCAGCGCATGCAGGACATCCGGGTCCTGCCCTTGCAGGTCCGACTTTGTCAGGACGCCGCGCGCCACCAGCAGATCGGCCAGCGCAGAGACCCAGATCTCGAAGTAGGAAAAGCGGGTGTAATCCTTGGGCGACAGGCATTCGCGCGCGTGGCGCGAGACGTCGATGTTCCATTTGCCCAGCGATCCGCAGGCCAGCGTCAGGGCCAGCGCCCTTGCCTGCCAATCGCCCAGCTGCGGGATCCCCTGCGGCTCGGGCTTGACCGGGCCATCTCCGAAACGCCCGCCCATATCATGAACACGGGTCATTCCAGCTCCTCCGGACGCAGGGCCAGCCCTGTTCCGATCATCGAGTCGCGGGTGACAAGGCGGGCCAGTTCGTCCTGCGACCACCCTTCGGTGTTGTCGGGTCGCATCGGCACCACAAGGTACCGCATCTCGGCCGTCGAATCCCACACCCGCACCGCCGTGTCTGGCGACAGAGTCACACCGAAATCGGACAGCACCTTGCGCGGCTCGCGCACGGCGCGCGATCTGTAGGCATCGGATTTATACCAGCCCGGCGGAATGCCCAGAAGCGGCCAAGGGTAGCAGCTGCACAGGGTGCAGACGACCATGTTGTGGCGTTCGGGCGTGTTTTCCACAGCGACGACATGTTCGCCCTGCCGCCCGAAGAACCCCATCTCTGAAACGGCGGCGGTGGCGTCCTCCAGCAGCGCCGCCCGGAAATCCGGCTCATCCCAGGCCCGGGCCACCACCCGTGCACCGTTCTGCGGCCCGATCTTGTTCTGGTAGGTATCAATGATTTCATCCAGCGCGGCTGGGTCGATCAACCCTTTGCCGGTCAGGATGGTCTCCAGCGTCTTGACCCGCAACGCCGGGTCGGACGGCAACACTGTATGTGGATGATCGTCATGTGGCATGGCGGCACTCTGCGCCGCTCCATGATCCATGTCCAGTATTCCGGTGGGTCCTCACGACCGCTTGATCCCGACCCACTGCAAACCCTGCGGAAATGCGGGGCATTCACAATGCCGCGCGGAAAGCCGCCATTCCTCCCTTGCCCCGAGCGGCAATCTCTCATACATACCGCCCGATACTCAGCCAACCGCCGCAGGGTCCTATGGAAAACGTCGTTCTCATCATTCACCTTCTCCTGGCCCTTGGCCTGATCGCCGTCGTGCTGATGCAGCGGTCCGAAGGGGGTGGCCTGGGAATGGGCGGCGGCGGTGGGGCCGGTGGCGTCATGTCCGGTCGCGCTGCGGCGACGGCTCTGGGCAAAGTGACCTGGATCCTGTTCGCGGCCTTCCTGGTCACGTCGATCACGCTGACCATCATCGCGGCACAGAAATCCGCCGGGTCCTCGGTCATCGACCGCCTGGGCGTGCCTGCCCCGGCAGAAACCGAATCCAGCACACCTGTGGTTCCCTCCGGCGACAGCCTGCTGCCCCCGGCAGAAGGTGACAATGCGCCGCTGACGCCGCGCGCGGACTAAACCACACAACACCTTGCTAACCGGATTGGGGCCGCAACAGCATCTTGCGGTTCCCTTGCACTTATGTTGCGAATCCTTTATATGTGAAGTCCCGTGATGCTTCGGTTTTTGGGCATGGGTCCGAACCGTATTGGGCAATCGAAATTCGATCTGATCGACGTCTGATCAACACAGGTTCACGGGGGCTGCCGAACACTCATGGCGCGTTTCATCTTCATCACCGGTGGTGTGGTTTCATCCTTGGGCAAGGGCCTGGCCTCTGCCGCACTCGGGGCTTTGCTGCAGGCCCGCGGGTTTTCCGTTCGTCTGCGCAAGCTGGACCCTTATCTGAACGTCGACCCCGGCACCATGTCGCCCTTCGAACATGGTGAGGTGTTCGTCACCGACGATGGCGCGGAAACCGATCTGGACCTGGGCCATTACGAGCGGTTCACCGGTGTCCCCGCCCGCAAGACCGACTCGGTCAGCTCGGGCCGGATCTACACCAACGTGCTGGAGAAAGAGCGCCGTGGCGACTACCTGGGTAAGACGATCCAGGTGATTCCGCACGTCACCAATGAGATCAAGGACTTCATCGCCATCGGCGAAGATGAGGTCGACTTCATGCTCTGTGAAATCGGCGGCACCGTCGGCGACATCGAAGGCCTGCCCTTCTTTGAAGCGATCCGCCAGTTCGCGCAGGATCGCCCGCGCGGCCAGTGCATCTTCATGCATCTGACCCTGCTGCCCTGGATCAAGGCCTCGGGTGAGCTGAAGACCAAACCGACGCAGCACTCGGTCAAGGAACTGCGCTCGATCGGCATCGCGCCGGACATTCTGGTCTGTCGTTCGGAAGGACCGATTCCCAAGAAAGAGCGCGACAAGCTGGCGCTGTTCTGCAACGTGCGCCCCGACAGTGTGATCGCGGCACAGGACCTGAAGTCCATCTATGAAGCGCCGCTGGCCTATCACCGTGAAGGGCTGGATCAGGCGGTTCTGGATGCCTTTGGCATTACCCCTGCCCCGAAACCGAATCTGGCCCGCTGGGAAGATGTGGCTGACCGGATCTACAACCCCGAAGGTCAGGTGAAGGTTGCCATCGTCGGCAAGTACACCCAGCTGGAAGACGCCTATAAATCCATCGCCGAGGCCCTGACCCACGGCGGCATGGCCAACCGGGTGAAGGTCAAGATCGAATGGGTCGACGCCGAGGTCTTTGACAAGGAAGACGCCGCACCGCATCTGGAAGGGTATCACGCGATTCTGGTGCCCGGCGGATTTGGCGAACGCGGCACCGAAGGCAAGATCAAGGCCGCGCAATACGCCCGCGAACACAAGGTGCCCTATCTGGGGATCTGTCTGGGCATGCAGATGGCGGTCATCGAAGCCGCGCGCAACGTGGCAGGCATCCACGAAGCCGGATCCGAAGAGTTCGACCATGAGGCTGGCAAGAAACGCTTTGAGCCGGTTGTCTATCACCTGAAGGAATGGGTGCAGGGCAACCACAAGGTTGAGCGCAAGGTCGGGGACGACAAGGGCGGCACCATGCGTCTGGGCGCCTATGACGCGGCGCTGGCCGAAGGCTCGCGCGTGTCCGAAGTCTATGGCGCCACCGCCATCGAGGAACGCCACCGTCACCGTTATGAGGTCGACATCAAGTATCGCGAGAAGCTGGAGGCCGCAGGCCTGAAGTTTTCGGGCATGTCGCCGGACGGACGCCTGCCCGAGATCGTGGAATGGGCCGATCACCCGTGGTTCATCGGTGTGCAGTACCACCCCGAGCTGAAATCGAAACCGTTCGAACCGCACCCGCTGTTTGCCGATTTCGTCCGCGCGGCCAAGGAAACCTCGCGTCTGGTGTAATCCGCAATTTTTCATCCCGGCCGTGTTCTTGGCGGCCGGGGTGTTCTGCTGAGACAGAAGCCATGCAATCGCCAGCGGCTTGTGTTACCCCTGCCAGATGCGCAGCCTATTTGTTCTGTTCTTTTGTTTCTGCTTCCTGAGCGAAGCCCGGGCACAGGTTGCCCCAGTCCCCTACTCCTATCTGAAGCAAATTCTGGATGGGCGTGTCACCTTCGAAAGCCTGCCGCAGCGACGAGAACCCGGTTTCAAACTGGATTCACCGATTCGCGCCCCCGGTCTGCGGATCGGCGAACGGTTTGCGGGCCAACGGCTGACCCACACGAACACGCCGTGGGATCAGGTCGACGGGCAGCCCCGCCCGCCGCTGCGCCTGCTGGCAGGCCGGAATGGGCGTAACCTGTCGGTGGCCTGGCATCGGGGGTTTGGATCAAACGCCCTGTTCCCTCTTGGTCACATCGGCTTCCCTGCGATCGAAGCGCGGGGCGAAGGGGCCATTGCGGTGCAATTTGATGTGCCCCAGTCCCGTTTCGGGCTGCGCATTCATTCAGATTACCCCGCCCCGCTGGGGCAGCGAGCGCCGGGCGGCAGCGCGATTTTTCATCTCTATGATTTCCGTGGCACCCTGATTGCCCAGCACGAATTTCCCCTGCACAGCGGCATCCTTGAAATCGGTCTGCAGCGACCGGGCGGAATCTCGGACATTTCGGGCTTTGTATTGACCAATACCGACCCCGGCGGGATTGCCATCGACGACATTCTGTTTCAGCTTACATCCCTGACTGGTTAGCGAGGGAAAGTTATGGCCAAAGCTTATTGGGTCGCCCATGTGGATGTGGACGACATGGAACGTTACAAGGATTACATCGCTGCAAACGCAGCCCCTTTTGCAGAATACGGCGCCAAATTCCTGATCCGCGGCGGTCACAAGGAAGTGCGCGAAGGCGCGCTGCGCGCCCGCACGGTTGTGATTGAATTTAAGGATTTTGAAACCGCCAAGGCGTGTTATGACAGCGTGTCCTACCAGGACGCCAAAGCCCTGCGCGATCCGGTCTCGACCGGCGATATGGCCATCGTCGAAGGCTACGACGGGTAGTTGTTGGTTGGTTAACTACAAGATATGGGGTAAACTATGCCCATGCTGAAAAAGTTCTTCCAGGCGTTTCGACCCGAAACGCCCGCCGCGCTTCCAGATCCCGACGCCGAGCTTGCGCTTGGCGCATTGCTGGTGCGGGTGGCGAAATCGGATCGCGAATACCAGGTTGAGGAGATCAGCCTGATCGACCGGATCCTGGCCCGCCTCTATCAGCACAACGCGATCGAGGCCGCGAAGGTGCGCGCCACCTGTGAGAAGCTGCACGCCGCCGCACCCGAAACGGATACCTTCGGCAAGCTGATCCGGGAAACCACCGGACTTGAAGAGCGTCTGGCGGCGTTGGATGCGCTGTGGGAAGTGGTTCTGGCAGACGGGATGGAACATGAAGGCGAGCTGAGAATCGTCGAAGACGCCCGCAAGGCAATGGGCCTGAGTTTCGCCGATAGCGAAGCCGCCCATGACCGGGCCCGGGCCAAGCTGATCGCCTCGGGGGAATGACTTTCCCCGGGCGTGATGTTTTTTGCCGATCTTTCACCCTTGGCGCGATAGTCACCAGCGTTAGTATCGACTCATGATTGCAGAGTTTCTGAACCGCCTTTTCCATCCCTCCACCACGCAGCTGCCTGATGCGGATGCAAGGCTTGCCTTGTCTGCGCTTCTGGTGCGGATCGCCCGATCCGACCACAATTACGCAGCTGTCGAGCAGGACCGTATCGACCGCATCCTCATGGCCCGCTACGGGCTGGATCTGGGCGGTTCTGCCCTGTTGCGCGAGGAAGCCGAAGCGCTGGAGGCCGAAGCGCCCGACACCGTACGCTTTACTCGCGCGATCAAGGACGCCGTGCCGTATGAGGATCGTCAAGCCGTGGTCGAGGCCATGTGGCAGGTTGCCCTGGCCGATGGGCAGCGCGACGACGAAGAAGACGCGCTGCTTCGGCTGGCCGCAAGCCTGTTGGGCGTCAATGACGTGGACAGCGCCCGGGCACGGCGCAAAGTTGAAGGCAACCAATGATCGCTCATCTGGGAATGTATGACCGTCCGGAAACCGCTGCGGCCAATGACCGGTTCTGGGCCGGCATTCGCGACGCCCTGGGGCACGGACCAGATGCCCTGACCCGTGACGGCGATTTCTGGGAGATCTGGCGATCCCCCGACCTGCTGTTGTCGCAGACCTGCGGCATGCCCTATCGCACCAAGCTGCATGGAGAGGTCGCGCTGGTTGGCACCCCCGACTATGGCCTGACCGGTTGCCCGCCGGGCTATTATTGCAGCGTCTTTGTCGCCCATCGCGACCGCGCGGGCAGCGCACTGCGGGATTTCGACGGTCAGGTGTTTGCCTATAACGAAGATCTGTCGCAATCGGGCTGGGCCGCGCCCCAGACCCATATGGCAGCCGAGGGCGTGCGCCACGGGTCTCTGCTGCAAACCGGGGGCCATGCGTTGTCGGCACAGGCGGTGGCGGACCGACAGGCGGACTTTGCAGCACTGGACGCGCTGACATGGGATCTGATCCAGGAGCACGATGATTTTGCAAAGGATCTGATCGAACTGGCGCGCACCGAACCCACCCCCACCTTGCCCTTCATCACCGCGCTTTCCCACGATGCCGCCCCCCTGCGGGACGCGATCCGGACGGCGATCCAGAACCTCAGTGACGCGGACCGGCGCCTTCTGCGACTGCAAGATCTGGTGGAGATTCCGGCCGAGACCTATCTGGCCATCCCCACACCGCCTGCCCCGGGCAGCACGGTCTGAGCGAGTCGACGCACGCGGCGCGGCGACCACGAATCGCCGCTTTGTCGGGCCGTCGCAGCCGATTTGGCCGGTCAGCTTGCGAAATGGCGCAATTGGGGGCCATTTTGCCAATCCTCCCGCCCGGTCAACCGGATTGGACATTGCATTGCGCCATTTTTTCGGTCCAATAGGGATCCAATATTCAACCAACCAGTGATGCTGCCTTGTCCCAGACCCCCCCTGTTCTTGAAATCCGTGGCCTGCACAAAGCGTATGGCGAACTTGAAGTCATCAAAGGCGTCGATATCACGGCACATAAGGGCGATGTCGTCTCGTTGATCGGCTCATCCGGATCGGGCAAATCCACTCTGCTGCGGTGCTACAATCTGCTGGAAGACAGCCAACAGGGCGAAATCCTGTTCAAGGGCGAACCGATCAACTGGAAGGGCACGGGGCTGAGCCGCCGCCCCGCCGATGCCAAGCAGATCCTGCGCATTCGCACCAACCTGTCGATGGTGTTCCAGCAGTTCAACCTGTGGGCCCATATGACAATCCTTGAAAACGTGATGGAAGCGCCGGTGACCGTGCTGGGCCGCGACAAGGCCGAGGTTGAACAGGCCGCACGCAAATATCTGGAAAAGGTCGGCATCGGCGACAAATGCGATGTCTACCCAGCGCAGCTGTCGGGTGGCCAGCAACAGCGGGCCGCGATCGCACGAGCGCTCTGCATGGAACCCGAAGCGCTGCTGTTTGACGAACCGACATCAGCCCTGGACCCGGAGCTGGAGCAGGAAGTGGTCAAGGTGATCAAGGACCTGGCCGCCGAGGGGCGCACCATGCTGATCGTGACCCATGACATGAAACTGGCGGCCGATGTCTCCAGCCATGTCGTCTTCCTGCATCAGGGGCTGATCGAAGAGGAAGGCACCCCGCAGGAGGTGTTTGACCAGACCACATCCGAGCGCCTGCAGGGCTTCCTGTCGGCGACCCGACACTAACCCACAAATAAAACCAGAACGGGAGTGAAACCATGAAGAAACTGTTCCTCGGAACCGCCGCTTTGGCGCTTACCGCGGGTATGGCCCTGGCCGATACCGTGCGTATGGGAACCGAAGGCGCCTACGCGCCCTGGAACTTCGTCAACGACGCCGGCGAAATCGACGGCTTCGAGCGCGAACTGGGCGATGAGCTGTGCAAGCGCGCCAACCTGACCTGCGAATGGGTCAAGAACGACTGGGATTCGATCATCCCGAACCTGGTTTCGGGCAACTACGACACCATCATCGCCGGCATGTCCATCACCGCCGAGCGTGATGAAGTGATCGACTTCACCCAGCCCTACACCCCGCCAGATCCGTCCGCCTATGTCGCTCTGTCGGCAGATGTGGACCTGGCAGGCGGCGTGATCGCAGCCCAGGCCACCACCATCCAGGCCGCCTTCGTGGCTGAACAGGGCTGGACCCTGGTCGAATTCGCAACCCCGGAAGAAACCGTTGCAGCCGTTCGCAACGGCGAAGCGGACGCAGTTCTGGCCGACCAGAGCTTCCTGGACACCGTCGTCGGTGACGGCCTGGTCATGCTGGACCGCAAGGAAGCCCTGGGCGGCGGCGTCGGCATGGGCATCCGTGAATCCGATGGTGAACTGCGCGGCAAGTTCGACGCGGCAATCCAGTCGATGAAAGACGATGGCTCGCTGAACACGCTGATCGCCAAATGGGAAGTCTCGTCTCAGTGGTAATCCGATCCACCTGAGATCGACAGGCTCGCGGCCTTTGCCGCGGGCCTGAACCTGCAGGCCGCCGCCCGTCGCGCGGCAGCGCACTAGCCGGAGACGGGCCCCGCCATGTTTTCCTATTGTACAGACCCATCTGCTCTGGAAGGCCTCAGCTGGCTCAGCTGCTACCTGACCACGGGCAAACACATGGGGTTCTACATCTCCTTTGTTGTCGTGCTTGTGCTGCTGGCCATCACGGCACCTGTCGCCCTGTTGTTCGGCTTTGCCGGTGCAACCGCCGCCCGGTCGCGGGTTGCCCCGCTGCGCTGGCTGGGCAAAGCCTATACGTCGATCGTCCGGGGCGTGCCCGACATCGCGTTCTTCCTGTTTTTTGTCATCGCCCTGGACCAGGGGTTCGAATGGCTGCGCCATCAGGTCAAATGCCCTGATTGGGACGCGCCGGTCCGGCAGGGCAACGATTTCATCGTCTGTGACATTGCCAAACTGCCGCTTTCGACCTCGCCGCAATGGGTGCATGAAACCTACGGCTTCTTCCTGGCTGTGCTGACCTTTGCCATCGTGTTCGGCGCCTTTGCCGCCAACGTGCTTTACGGCGGGATGCGGGCTGTGCCGCGCGCACAGCTGGAAACCGCCGAAGCCTATGGCATGACCCACCGCCAGACGTTCTGGCGCATTCTTGTGCCGCAGATGTGGGTCTATGCCCTGCCCGGTCTGGGCAACCTCTGGATGGTTCTGATCAAGGCCACGCCGCTTCTGTTCCTGCTGGGCGTCGAAGACATCGTCTATTGGGCGCGTGAACTGGGCGGGACCAAGAACGCCCGCTTCACCGACTACCCGCATGGGGACTGGCGGATCTGGTACTTCCTGTTCCTGCTGGTGTTCTACCTTGCCTTCACCCGCGTATCCGAAATCGTGCTGGAGCGCCTGATGGTGCGCCTGTCACATGGCCAAGCCACGACCGGGGGCGAGAAACTTCGCAAGGGGGCAAACGCATGAGTTCCTGTCTCCAGACCATTCAGGACTATGGCCTGCGGTCGCTGGGCTATGGCGAACGGCTGCTGCCGAAGACCGATTTCACACTGTGCGAGCATTTCACCCTGATCGGCTCGGGCATGTTGTGGAACATCTACTTCGGTGTTCTGGCATTGCTGTTCGGCTTCTTCCTGGCCACTGCCGTGGCGCTTGGCAAAGCGTCGGACAATCGCTGGGTGCGCAAACCGTCGGAATGGTTCATCTTCATCTTCCGCGGGTCGCCGCTCTTCATCCAGTTCTTCTTCGCCTACTTCCTGTTCCTGTCGCTGAAGAAGAGCTACCCGATGTTCGACGCCTTCACCTCGGCTTGGCTGGGGGCGCTGATTGTCCTGTTCCTGAACACCGCCGCCTATTCGGGTGAGATCTTCTATGGTGCGTTGCGGTCGATCCCCAAGGGCGATGTGGAAGCCGCAGATGCCTATGGTCTGAGCGGCTGGACCCGGTTCCGCCGCATCATCTGGCCGACCATGCTGCGACTGGCCTGGCCTGCCTATACGAATGAGGCGATCTTTCTGTTCCACGCCACCACGCTGGTCTTCTTTTCCGCCTTCCCAAGCTGGAAACAGAAGGGCGATGCTCTGTATTACGCCAGCTACTTTGCGGACAAGACCTTCAACCCGTTTGTGCCCTACCCGATCCTGGCCTTCTACTTCATCCTGCTGACGTTGGTGATTGTCGGGATCTTCGGGCTGATCAATCGCCGGCTGAACCGTCACCTGCCGCAGGAACGGCGCGGGCGGATCCGGTTCAAGCCGAACCTGATGCGCTGAACCTCAGCGAAAGCAGACAACAAAAAACGCGCGGTCCCTTTCGGGCCGCGCGTTTTTCTTTGTGTTCTGCTGTGCGGGATCAGGTGCCGTAGGCGCGCTGTTCGCCTTTCACGATCTCTGCCGCTTCCAGCAGGATGTCGGCGATCACGTCCAGCTCATCCCGGCTCAGACGGACCGGCAGGCGCACGTCACAGGCGCGCATCAGCATGTCACGGGTCTTGGGCAGCTCCTGTTTTTCCGGCAGGAACTGCCAGTTCCAGAAGGCCCGCGCGTTGTCGGTGCTCAGGCCGAAGACCTGAACCTTGACGCCCTGTTCAGCCGCCACCTGAGCAAAGGCGCGGGTTTCCGCTTCGTCCATGTCGACAAGGTTGAACTGGATCGAATCCGGCGCGCGCTGTTCGGGGGCCAGCGGCGGCGGCACGTCCAGATAGGCCGAGCCGTTGAGCCGCGCTGCGACATAGTCGTGATTGACCAAACCATCCCGCACCCGGCGCGCCAGTTCGGGGATCTGCGGCCGGATCACCACGGCGCTCAGGTTGTTCATCCGCAGGTTATACAGCGGCAACTGGTTCTGCCAGCGGGCAAAGGCCTCTTCCAGGTCCGAGGAATTCTCACCAATCGGGCCTTTGTGCTTTTTCCAGTTGTGTTCATAGGCGCCGGACATGATCACCGCGCGGGCCACCAGATCCGCGTCATCGGTGATCAGGATCCCCCCTTCACCTGCGTTGATCATCTTGTAGGACTGGAACGAGAAGCATCCCACCCGCCCGATGGTGCCGATGTTGCGCCCGTTCCAAGTGGTGCCCAGCGAATGCGCCGCGTCTTCGACCACGGGAATATTTCGGGCTTCACACAGCGACATGATCGCGTCCATGTCCGAGGTATGGCCGCGCATGTGGCTGATGATGACCGCTTGCACGTCATCCAGCTTGGCTTCGAAGTCGGCCAGATCGATCCGGTAATTCGGGCCAACCTCACACAGAACCGGAATGCAATCGGCATGCACGATTGACGACGGAACAGCGGCAAAGGTGAACCCCGGGATCAGCACCTTCGCATCACGAGGCAGATCCAGCGCCTTGAGCGACAGGAACAAAGCGGCCGAACAGGAGGAAACCGCCAGCGCGTATTTGGCGCCCAGAAGGTCGGCAAACTCCCGCTCCAGCAGGGACACGGGGGCTTCTTCGGAGTTGTACCGGAACAGGTCGCCCGATTGCAGCAGCTCTTCGATGGCCTGTTTGGCTGCTGCCGGGATCGGCTCGGCGTCGTGGACGTTGGGGACTTGCCGCATATTTCGTTTTCCTTAATTCAGGTTTTCAAAAATATAAATCAACGCGCAAGCGAGGCCAAGGGAAACCGTTCCGCCCCCTGTCCGGATCGGCGAAATTTCACACAACTGTTGCGTTTGGATCGGCCCTGCGGATCAGAACCCCAGCCTGTCCCGCAGCGCAAACCAGGTCATCGCCAGAACCAGCAGCGGCGAGCGCAGACTGGGCCCACCGGGAAAGCTGGGTGTGGGGACACGGGACATGATGTCAAACCCGTCCGATTGGCCCTGCAGGGCCAGTGCCATCAGCTGTCCGGCATGTGTCGCCGTGCCGACCCCGTGCCCGGAATAGCCAGACGCCGTCAGGATCTTGTCGCCCAGCCGGGCCAGATAGGGCATCCGCTGCATGGTGATGCCAAGGGTGCCGCCCCAGGCGTAGTCGATCCGCACGTCCTTGAGATGCGGAAAGATCTGGGTCATCGGCTTGCGCACCTTGGCCGCGATGTCATCGGGAAAGCGGTATCCGTAGCTTTCGCCGCCCCCGAACAGCAACCGCTTGTCTTCGCTCAGGCGGAAATAATTCACCACGAAGCGGCTGTCGGCGACGGCAACATCACGGGCCAGAACCCGGTCTGCGTCATCGCCCAGCGGTTCCGTCGCCACCACGAAGTTGTTGATCGGCATGACCTTTGCCGCAACCTGCCGATTGAGCCCACCCAGATAGCCGTTGCAGGCCAGGATCAGGTGATCGGCCGTGACCCGCCCTGCTTCGGTCCTGACATGAACCTTGTCACGCTCTTCGATGTCCAGCACCTGGCTGGTCTCATGCAGATGCGCCCCGGCTGAGGCCGCGGCCCGCGCCAGACCAAGCGCCAGGTTCAGCGGGTGCAGGTGCCCTGCCCCGTGATCCAGAAAGCCGCCCTTGTAGTCCGGCGAAGGGCACATCGCCTGACAGGCGTCAAAGTCCAGAAGCTCGATCTGGTCATAGTCATAGCGATCCCGCAGCCCGTCTGCGTAGTCGTGCAGATCACGCACGTCGCCATCGCTGGACGCGGTCCAGGCCACACCGGGCTTCAGCGCGCAGTCGATCCGGTGCTTTGCCACCAGAGACCGCACCAGCGCCTTGGCCTCTTCTCCCAGTCGCCAGAGGTGTTGTGCATCCTCCCGGCCAACAAGGGTTTCCAACCCGTCCTGATCCATGCGCTGACCGCTGCCCAGCTGGCCGCCATTGCGCCCGGAGGCGCCAAAGCCCACGCGGTGCGCCTCCAGCAGGACAACCTTGCGTCCCGCTTCGGCCAGATGCAGCGCGGCGGACAGCCCGGTGAAGCCACCGCCGACGATACAGACATCTGCCGTCACCTCGCCCGAAAGCGGGGCGAACCGATCCAGAGCATGTGCGGTTGCCGCGTACCAGCTTTGTGGAAACTGGCCGGTCCGATCATTTGCGTGCAAGAGGTCCATGCCAGCCCCCTCAGACGTTCATCAGCAGATGCTCACGCTCCCACGGGGAAATGACTTGCAAGAACTCTTCGTATTCGGCGCGTTTCACGATCGAATACACACGGGCGAACTCGGGCCCAAGGATCTCATGCAGCTCCGTCGCGCCTTCGAACAGGTCCAGCGCCTGCCCCATCACCTGCGGGATGTCGCCATCCCCCTCATAGGCGTCCCCCTTGAACTGCTTTCTGGGGCGTCGCTCTTCGATCATGCCCAGATAGCCGCAAGCCAGCGACAATGCGATGCCCAGGTAGGGGTTGCAGTCCATTCCGGCGATGCGGTTTTCCACCCGCCGTGCCTCTGGTCCGGACAACGGCACGCGGATACCGGTGGTGCGATTGTCCCGCGCCCATTCCAGATTGATCGGGGCGGCGTGGTCCTTCACGTAGCGCCGATAAGAGTTCACGTAAGGCGCCATCACCGCCAGACCGGCGGGAAGGTGGTGCTGCAAACCGGCGATGAAATGATAAAAGGCATCGGTCTCACCACCCTGCGGACCGGAGAAGATGTTCTCGCCGGTTTCCATGTCGATCACGGAATGGTGGATATGCATGGCCGAACCCGGCTCATCCTCGATCGGCTTGGCCATGAAGGTGGCAAAGCAGTCATGCCGCAGCGCCGCTTCGCGGATCAGCCGCTTGAAGTAGAACACCTCATCCGCCAGCTTCACCGGGTTGCCGTGCCGCAGGTTGATTTCCAGTTGACCTGCGCCGCCTTCCTGGGTGATGCCGTCGATCTCGAACCCCTGAGCCTCGGCAAAATCATAGATGTCATCGATCACCGGACCGAATTCGTCCACCGCCGTCATGGAATAGGCCTGACGTGCCGCCGCCGGACGGCCCGATCGGCCCATCATCGGCTTGATTTCATGGGCGGGATCCAGATTCCGGGCGACCAGGAAGAACTCCATCTCCGGGGCGACGACCGGTTTCCAACCTTTGTCGTGATAGAGCTGCACCACCCGCTTCAGCACGTTGCGGGGGGAAAAGGGCACCGGCTTGCCATCCTTGTCATAGGCATCATGAATGACCTGCAAGGTCCAGTCGCCGGTCCAGGGCGCTGCGGTGGCCGTGGAAAAGTCCGGCTTCAGCGTCATGTCCTTTTCGATCCAGCCGTCTTCATCCGCCGCATCGGCCCAGTCACCGGTGATGGTCTGATAGAAGATGCTGTCGGGCAGGTGAAAATAGTCCTGACGCGCAAATTTCGATGCGGGTACCGCCTTGCCACGAGCGATACCCGGCAGGTCCGCGATAACGCATTCAACCTCGTCGAGACGACGGCCCTCCAGATAGGTTTTCACGGCGTCCGGCAGGTTGTCTGTCCAGTCGGCCATCAGGTCCTCTCTTTCGTAAAGAATGCTTTCATGAAGGTTGCGATTTGGGAGTTGTCTACGGGGCCTTGCAACGTGTCCGAGGCCTGTTGCAGCAGGTGGTCGGGGACGACGCCCCGCCCCCGCTTGTCGATCAGGCCCGCCACGAATGCGGCGTCAAATTCGGGGTGCGGCTGGACGGTCCAGATGTGGTCGCCATAGGCCAGCACACCGTTTTCACAGAACGCGTTGCCCGCCACGACGCGGGCGCCTTCGGGGCATTCCACAACCTGATCCTGGTGCCAGGCATTCAGCGTCAACGGGCCTTCGGGATGCTCATAGGTGACGCGGCCGACGGCCCAGCCACCATCATATTTCACCACCTTGCCACCCAGCGCCTGCGCGATGATCTGGTGCCCGAAACAGATACCGACCATCGGCTTTTTCTGCGCATTGATGTCACGGATCAGGGTTTCCAGCGGCGGGATCCAGTCGTGCGCCTCATACGCACCATGTTTGGAGCCAGTGATCAGCCACCCGTCTGCATCTTCCGCCCCGTTGGGGGGGAACTCTCCATCCACGACCGCGAAGGTCTGGAACTCCAGCCCCGCACCAGACAACATGGCCTGGAACATGTCATCATAGTCGCCGGTGGTTCCGATCAGCGCGTCCGGCGCGTGGCCGGTCAGAAGGATCCCGATTTTCATGTGGCACCAAATTTGATCAAATAGACGATAGTTGAAGCCCTTGCCTCAGGCAACCGCGTCAGACAGCCTCCAGATAAGACAACCAGTGCGTTTCGGAAGGCTTTTCGGCAAACCTGCGCAATTCCTGACGCTTGGTCATCACCATATTGCGGATTGTCATGGCGGGCAGCATGCGCGCAATCAACGGATCCTGTTCAAACCGGTCGATGGCCGTCTGCCAATCCGGCGCCAGCTGCGGCAGGTCCGGGAGGTCATAGGCATTGCCGGTGATGGGCTCCGGCGGCGTGGCCTGATCCTCGATCCCGATCAGCGCGGCGGCCAGCACCGTTGCAAGCATCAGATAGGGGTTCACGTCCCCCCCGGCGACACGGTGCTCGATCCGCCGGGCCTTGGGCGATCCGCCGGGGATCCGGATGGCCGCCGTCCGGTTTTCATAGGCCCAGGCCGCGCCCGTTGGCGCATGGGCCCCTGGCACCAGGCGCTCATAGGAGTTCCCATGCGGCGCAAAGATCAGCGTGCTGGCCGGCATCGCATTGACACAGCCCGCCACCGCATGGCGCAGCAGCTCGGATCCGCGGTCGGTTCCGTCGTCAAAGATGTTGTTGCCCTCCGCATCCAGCACGGAGAAATGCACATGCATCCCGTTGCCCGCGTCATCCGGGATGGGTTTGGCCATGAAAGTTGCGGCAAAGCCGTGCTTGCGTGCAGTGCCCCGCACCAAGGCCTTGAACAGCCACGCGTCATCGGCACAGCGCATGGCGTCCTGATGGTTCAGGTTGATTTCGAACTGGCCCAGCCCGGCCTCTGAGATCGCGGATTGCGCCGGGATCCCCATGGCCTCTGCCCCTTCATAAAGATCGGTAAAGAAGGCATCAAAGGCATCCAGTTGCCCCAGGGCCAGAACCGCTTCGTTCTTGACCGGGCGGCCGGTCATCGGATTCAGCGGCGGCTGCGGCGCGTCACCGGACGCATCCAGCAGGGTAAACTCCATCTCGGTTGCCGCAACCACCGACCATCCCCTGGCCTCATAGCGGCCAAGCACCTCAGCCAGAACCTGACGGGGATCGCCCAAGAAGGGACGACCATCATCAAAATGCATGGTCATGGGCACCAGAGCGGACTCCGACGCCAGCCAGGGCATTGGGACAGCGCCCCGTTCGGTTGGAAACATCACCCCATCCGCATCCCCGGTCTCGAACACCAGCGGGCTGTTTTCGATGTCACAGCCGAACAGGTCAACATTCAGCGTCGAGATCGGCATCCGCGCCGAACCCTCGTCCAGCTTTTCAGCCAGCTCCGACGGCATGCGTTTGCCGCGCATCTGTCCATTCAGATCGCAGGCGGCAATTCGGATCGTGGCCAGGCTCGACATGTCCATTGGGGTGCTCCTCCGGTTTCGAGAGCAGTTGTAGAACAGGAAATTCTGTTGGCCAAGATAATTTGATCAAAAAATTCCAACCTCGCCTCATCCCGCCCAAAACATAGAAGAAGGGCGGCCACCGAACCGATGACCGCCCTCCGGAATTCTTGTGCCCGCTCAGGGCTTGGGATCACTTCAGCTTGGACAGCTTTTCCTGCAGGTCCGAGAGCTGTTTCTTGATCGCATCCAGATCTTCGCCACTTTCGGAGCTTTCAGAGGCCTCAGCCTCGGCGCTGCCACCGGACCACCCGCCGGACAGGCCCCCGGTCATTGCCTTCAGGAAGGCTTCCTGCTGGGCTTTCATCGCTTCGAACCCCGGCATCTGCGCCATCGGGTTCATCGCAGTCATGTTTTCCATCATCTTCGACTGGCTTTCGCGCAGCATGTCGAAAGAGCTTTGCAGGAACTGCGGCATCATCCCGCCACCGGGCACCATGTAGGACCGCACCAGATCATTCAACACATTGACCGGCAGAACGTTTTCGCCCCGGCTTTCGTGTTCAGCGATGATTTGCAGCAGATACTGGCGCGTCAGGTCATCCCCTGTCTTCAGATCCACGATCTGGACTTCGCGCCCGTCCCGGATGAACCCTGCAATATCTTCAAGCGTAACGTAATCACTGGTTTCCGTGTTATACAGTCGCCGACTTGCGTACCGCTTGATCAACAGGGGTTTTTCACTCTCCGACACCTTGCATTCCTCCCCGAACGTGATGCGATGCAGCAAACATTATGCGAGCGCAGAACAAAAGGAAAGAGGGCGCCGCGCCGAAGCAATTTTCGTTCTGCAACAGACATCCTGCGACGGAAACAATTCACCCATGCAAGAGGTCAGCCCAAAACCCGCTACAACCCTATTTTGAGCTGTGGACCATCACCTTGTCGAACAGGATCTCCGAGGTCTTTGACCCTTTGCCCCCCGGCCGATAGATCCCCATCTTGAAATGCGGCTTGGCGCAAGGCGCAAAGTCGACCCGCGCCTGGCTGACAACCGGTTGACCGTTCAGCGAAACCGACAGTTTTCCCGGCGTGCTGCGGTTGTCGAACGTCACCTCCAACACTTGCGGTTTTCCAATCAAGGAAGTCGCGGAAATCGTGCGTTGCTGTACGGGTTTGTGCTGCCCTCGTCCGGATCCCTTGATCCCGGATCCAGACACGCCGCGCAGTGCCCAGACCCGCAAGCTACCGCGATCAAACATCATCATCATCGGAGGATACGCATGGCAGCTTCCGTTCCACCCGTGGATCTGGAAAAACGTCTCGCGATCACCGGCAAAGCCTCTGAGCAGAGTGAACTCTGCCGACAACTTGTGGATACGGCCGGGTTTCAGTTCCCCCTTCTGGTGCAGCTCCGCCCGCTCCCAATAGGGCGCGCGATGACGGGCCTGATTATCGGTGGAACACTTGCCGACATCACCGGGGTTCAGCACAAAGCGCAGCTTTCGTCCCGCGTCAGTCTTCACCCAGGAAATTGACTTGCTGTCTCCCCGCGTGACGGGCAGCCCGCAATTGTCATAGGCGCTGACGTTCCAGCCCTTGCCCTTGTAGCTTTTGCCCGCGGCCTCTGCTGGCACCGAAGCCAGCGCTAACAACAGGCCGGTGATCATGGAAACAAACTTCATTTCAAATCCCTTTTCCACGCGCCTTTGGAACATCCAGAAACGGCCCCCAAAATGCACGTCAGTATAGTTTGCAAGAAAAGCACCGTAGATATCGATGATCAACTCGACGCTTCAGGTTTTGAAATATCACGAAATGAAACAAAGCCGGTCAACAACGATGTGGCCCCAGAAATGAGAAAGGGCGGACCATTGGCCCGCCCCTGCGATTGTCACCTCTTGGGAGGAGCGAGGTGATGATCGCTCTCAAACTTACTTGGCAGCAGTTGCTTTCTTGGCTGCGGTGGTCACCTCTTCGGTGGCCTTCTTCACAGCAGCAGTTGCTTCTTCGGTCATGTCTTTGCCGGCAGCCATCAGCAGTTCGACGGTGTCCATCTGAACTTTCTTGGCGATTTCAGCAAAAGCAGCCATGTTTTCGGCTGCAACTTCGGCCGATGCGCTGGCGAAATCGGTTGCCGCTTTGGCGTAGTCCGCCGGCTCGGTTTTCGCTTTGGACATCTCGCCCAGTTTGTTCAGGGTGTCTTTTGCCCATTTGCTGGAGATCTCGGCCGACTTCTCGGCGGCTTCCAGAGCAACGCCCGACAGCTTCTCGTTCAGAGCTGCGGTGTTCTTGAATGCGTCTTCCATGGCTGCGGTATCAACCGGGAAGGCACCCATCATGTCTTTCATGATCGCGGTAAAGTCTTGGGTCTTGGTCATTGTCCTAATCCTTTGGTCGCCTGAGCGGGCCCGCCCCGCTGTTCATCAGCTAAGGACAATATGATTTCTGCACCGCAGCATTTCAAGTTTTTTTTGCTGCGGTGCAGAAAAATCTGCGGTTCCGTTTGGAAATCAAGAGCTTGCAGTCTTGGAAACA
>JALEGX010000034.1 GCA_022763485.1 Paracoccaceae bacterium
CCCTGGGCCGCCGCAGAAGCCGCATTGCGGGCGCTGGCCGAGCATGGGGAGCCGGCAGAGCTGGACTATGTCAATCCCGAAACCGGTGCGGATGTCCTGCCCACGCTGGGCTTCACCGCGATGATGCTGCGGCCCGGTGAACGGCTGACACCTCCGCTCAGGTCCAGTTCCGGTGCGTTCCACGTGGTTACGGGCTCCGGCACCACAAGCGTGAATGGCAAGCAGATCCCATGGCAGGACAAAGACACCTTCACGGCCCCGGTCTTCTCGGACATCATCCACCGGGCCGAGACGGAAAGCTTTCTGATTCACATTCACGACCGCCCGCTGCAACAAAGGTTGGGCTATTATGAGGAACGCAAACGATGACAGCGCGACTGTTTGAACTGCCGGAAATTCCGGTCATCCCGGTTGTAGGGGAGAACGCCGGTTATCCGATCGGCCGCATTTTCTGTGTGGGGCGCAACTACGCAGCACACGCAGCGGAAATGGGTGTCGAGGTGGACCGCGAGGCGCCGTTCTACTTTACCAAGTCCCCGGCGAATGCGATTCTGAGCGGGGCGACGGTTCCCTTCCCGTCCGGGACCGAAAACTTCCATCACGAAATGGAGCTTGCGCTGGCGATTGGTGCACCCGTGTTTCGGGCGGACAAGGCCGAAGCCAGGGCGGCGATCTTTGCCTATGGCTGTGCGTTGGACATGACGCGTCGGGATCTGCAGATTCGCGAGCGCAACAAACAGCGCCCCTGGGATCTTGGCAAGGACGTCGAGAACTCAGCCGTTTTCGCGCCGCTCACAAAGGCAGACGGCTGGTCCCCGGATCCTGAGAAAGCCATTCGTCTGCATGTGAATGGCGACGCTCGGCAGGATGCCACCCTGTCCGAGTTGATCTGGGGCGTGGATGAGATCGTCAGCCATTTGTCCGGATATTATCATCTGCGTCCAGGGGATCTGATCATGACCGGAACGCCTGCGGGGGTCGGGGCCGTGGCGCCGCAGGATGTGATCACCGGTGAGATTGATGGCCTGAGCCCCATTTCACTGACGCTGGGCCAGCCAGAGTAACGCGATCAAGTGGCTTTGCGCCAAAAGGGGCCGCGTGTTTCGCAGCCCCTTTGCTTTGGTTGGTCAGCAGTGGGCGGCCGGATAGTGGTGTGCGCGGCGTGGCGGTGTCTGATGGCGAATCGGTCAGGTCATATCCACGACGCGCGCGGTGAGGGAACCGCGCGACACCCTGCACGGCCGCCGACACCGGAGCAGACGTTGCGACGATATGGACCAGCTCGTGGATGCTCACCGCTATTTACATAACAAGTTAAGTAAATAGAATTCTCCAAAAGACTGGTACGAAACGCTTTCGTGCCTCTATGGTAAAAGAAAATTCGGCTCCTCAGTGTTGATAGTTACAAATGCTATCAATACGAAAGAAGGAAATCATATTGTTCGACCGAACGGTCAGTTGTGTAATGATCGTTCGTCGTATAAGAAAGTACGGACATATCGGGAAAGGTTTCGGCAATATATTGCAATAAGCACTGAGGGTGGCATTATATTGCGGAAAATGGTCAAAGGGAGGAATCATATGACCACTCGGAGAACGCTACTGGGCGCATTTGGTGCGGCAGCAATCGCGGCAATGGGCGCCACCTCGGCAATGGCCCAGGAAGTCACGCTGAAGCTGCATCAGTTCCTGCCTGCACAGGCCAACGTGCCAAAGCTGATCTTGGACCCCTGGGCGGACAGCGTCGAAGAAGCGTCCGGCGGACGGATCAAGATCGACCGTTTCCCGTCGATGCAGCTGGGTGGCAAGCCGCCAGAGCTGATGGACCAGGCCATTGATGGCGTTGCAGACATCGTTTGGACCGTTGTCGGCTACACGCCGGGCCGCTACCCGTCGACCGAAGTTTTCGAACTGCCGTTCATGATGACCAACGCGCGCGCCGTGTCGCACGCCTATTGGGAAATGTTTGAGAAGCACATGAAGGACACCGAGTTCAAGGACGTGAAGATCCTTGGCACCTGGGTCCACGGTCCCGGCATGATCCACACAGCAGATCCGGTTGAAACCCCGGCTGACCTGCAGGGCATGAAGATCCGCGGCGGTTCGCGCTCGGTGAACTCGCTTCTGACCGAACTGGGCGCAACCCCGGTCGGTATGCCGGTTCCGGCTGTTCCGGAAGGCCTGTCCAAAGGCGTGATCGACGGCACCACCATCCCGTGGGAAGTCACCGCAGCGCTGAAGGTTCCGGAGCTGGTTGAAAACCACACCGAATTCACCGGCAAGGCGCTGTACACCCTGACCTTCGTTCTGGCGATGAACAAAGAGAAGTTCGATAGCCTGCCCGCAGATCTGCAGAAGGTGATCGACGACAACTCCGGCCTGCAGTTCTCGGTCTTCGCCGGTGGCACCCAGGCGGACTCGGATGGTCCGTCGCGTGAGATGGCACTGGACCTGGGGAACAACGTGATCACCCTGGACGAAGCCCAGACCGCCGAATGGCGCGAGCTGTCGCAGCCGATCTATGACAAGTGGCTGGCAGACATGGCTGAAAAAGGCAAAGACGGTCAGGCCCTTCTGGACGAAGCCCAGATGCTGATCGAGAAATACACGCCGCAGTACTCCAAGTAAGCGGTGCCCATATCCAAGACCGCGGCGGCCTTCGTGCCGCCGCGGTTTTGCGTCTCGGGGGGAAAGGTGGACCCATGCATCAGATCATGACCAAACTCGCGCGGGCGATGGCGATTGTCGGGGGCTTTGTGTTGAGCCTGCTGATCGTGCTGACCTGCCTGTCGATCATCGGCCGTCTGCTGAACGGCTTCTTCCACAGCGATCTCATGGAAAGCGTAGCACCCGGATTTGCGCAGTGGATGATCAAGATCGGCGTCGGTCCGATCAATGGGGATTTCGAGCTGGTCGAGGCTGGTGTCGCCTTTGCGATCTTTGCCTTCCTGCCCCTCTGTCAGATCACCGCGGGACATGCCTCGGTCGATATTCTGGCAAACAGTTTTCCGCGCGGAACGAACCGTTTCCTGCGCATGGTGACGGAGATTGCCTTCGCCCTTGTACTGATCCTGATCGCATGGCGCCTGAGCGAGGGCATGCTGAGCAAGTTGAAGAATGGCGAAAC
>JALEGX010000035.1 GCA_022763485.1 Paracoccaceae bacterium
CCCATCCTTGCCGTGGGTCTTCAGGTATTCCGGCTGGATGGCCAGCGTCTGAACCAGATCCTTTGGGTCCTTTAGGAAATGGGCAGAGCAGTCGAACTGGACGCCCAGCCATTTGTGAGGATTGAACACCACGCTGTCGGCCTGTTCCACGCCGGGCCAGTAGTGGCGGAACTCCGGGCAGATCATCGCCGCCCCGGCCCAGGCTGCATCCACATGGGTATAGAGATTGTGCCGCTGCGCAACGTCCAGGATCTGATCCACCGGATCTGTCGCGCCGACGCCGGTGCCGCCGACGCAGAGGATCACGCCTGCGGGCTGGTGGCCTGCCGCAAGGTCCGCCTGAATCGCTTCGTCCAGCGCCTGTGGATCCATGCCGCGCCAGTCCCCTTTGATCGGCACGCGGACCAGATTGTCCTGCCCGATGCCCGAGACCCAGATCGCGCGATCAACAGAGGTGTGGACTTCGGTCGAGCAATAGATGCGCAGCCGTTTCTGACCGCTGAGCCCTTGCTTGTTTCCGGCCCAGTTCAGTGCTTTCTCCCGCATGGTCAACACCGCAGCCAAAGTGGCGGAGGAGGCCGAATCCTGAATGACGCCCGCGAACTGTTCGGGCAGGTCCAGCGCCTGCCGCAGCCAGTCCATCATGCGCGTCTCAAGTTCTGTCGCTGCGGGGGAGGTCTGCCAGAGCATGCATTGCGGAGACAGCGCGGCGGTCAGGAAATCCGCCAGCACCGTCGGCGGCGTCGCGTTCGAGGGGAAGTAGGCAAAGAACCGGGGATGTTGCCAATGGGTGATCCCGGGCATCACGATGTTTTCGAAATCGGCAAAGATCTCTTCCATCGGTTCCGGGGTTTCCGGTGGGGTGGCCGGCAGCGCCTTCAGGACGTCGCCCGGTTCGGTTTGCGCCCGCACAGGCCGCTCACCGACTGTTTCGTGATAGCGCTGCGTCCAATCCGAGACTTTGCTGCCCCAATCGGCAAATTCGTTCCAGTTCATGGTGGCGGTGATCCTATGGCGCGATGATGGGTTGTGCGGTCAGCGAACTGGGTGTCGGTTCGACACCAGCAAATTTTGAACCTTCCTCGAACCAGCTGCGTGGGGCGGCGGCGCCCCACAGGGTCTGGCGTTGTGGGTCGGTCAGCGACCATTTGATGGGCTCCAGATCGGGGTCAACGGTCTGATAATCCGAACAGTAGATTTCGATCCGGTGGCCGTCCGGGTCACGGACGTACAGGAAGAAGGCGTTGGAGATACCATGGCGTCCGGGACCACGTTCGATATTGTCGACATAACCCGTGGTCGACATCAGATCCAGCAGGTCGATGATGTTCAACGGTGTCGGCACCCAAAAGGCCGTGTGGTGCAGCCGGGGGCCCAGACCGTTGGTGAACGCCACATCATGCACGCCACCCTTGCGGTGCATCCACGCGGCCCAGACGCGCCCGCTGTCGTCATCTTCGGTGTATTCGGTCACCCGGAAGCCAATGTCATTGTAGAAGGCCACCGAGGCATCCACATCCGCCGAAAACATGTTGAAATGGTCGATGCGCAGCGGTTTGACCCCGTTGTAAAGCCGGTATTCCTGGTGGATCGGGGGCAGGCGATCCATCTTCACGTAGAATTCCAGCGGAATGCCCCAGGGGTCACGGGTTTTCAAGGTGCGCCCGGTATAGGGGCGCTCCACCCATTCGACCGGTAGACCGCGTGAGGCAAAGAACTCTGCCGCCTTGTCTAGGTCGGGTTCATCATACAGTTTGAACCCCAGCACGCCGACTTCGGCGGTGTCGGCCTGGGTCAGCACGATGCAGTGATGCCCGCGTTCTTCCATGGCGCGCAGGTAGATATGGGTCGCGTCTTTGTGGGTGACCTGCAGGCCAAGGGTATCGACGTAGAAATGCCGGGATGCCTGAAGGTCCGTCACCGTGTATTCGACATGCGACAGCCGGACGATGTTGAAGGGGGGGTACAGGTTGGCCGCTGGAACGGGCATCGCGCTTTCCTTTCGTCCTAGGGTATCTGGTCATTTAATTAACATGTGTATTAAATTTGGATCTTTCTGTCAATCGCGACGAGACGTGCCGATCCGATTGTCTTTATGATGGGAGCGGTGATAATTGCGTATGTCCAAATCACTGCCTTCCACGTCCCGATCCCTTCCCATTGCCCTGCTGCGGGCCCGTGAGCGTGTCATGGGGCCGATCCGCACGATGCTCAGCAAGTCCGATATCACGGAACAGCAGTGGCGCGTCCTTCGGGTGCTGGAGGAAAGCGGCCCGACCGAGCCGACGCTGATCGCGGATCATGCCTGTCTTCTGCTGCCAAGCCTGACGCGCATCCTGCAGAAGCTGGAAGAGAAAAGCCTGATCAACCGCGAACGCGACACGGTGGACCGGCGCAAACAGATCGTCCGCATAGCACCCTTGGGCCAAGAGTTGATCGAGGCGAATCTTGAGGCAAGCGTTGCGCTGATGGATTCGGTGCGCGAGCGTATGGGCGAAACCGACTATGAGGCGCTGCTGGATCTGCTGAACAAGCTCGACAGTATTGAGGCAGAGCTGCCCTGACGCTGGCCAAACGCGAATCCCTGACGGTTTTCAGGGGTGTTTTTCGCGGTGAGTGTCGGGAATGGGGGTGTGATTTGATTTCTGAACATTCACCATTCAACATATCAGAGATGCATTAACTGTCTGTTTTGCAATTGGTTTTAGGTGTGTTCGTGGTTTTGGAGTCGGATGTGCCCGATGTCGCACTACGGACAGGTGTCGCAAACCGGGCAAAGGATGACCGATATCGCACTGGGTTTTCTTTCGGTTCTCTCCAACTCTGGTGGGGAACTATGAGAGGACACCATGCGGTATTCCGGCCTGAAAGTGATCAAGGAGGCCCTGACGGGCCACAAGGGATGGCGCCCGGCCTGGCGCGATCCGGAACCCAAGAAGCAATATGATGTGATCATCATTGGCGGCGGCGGCCACGGGCTGGCGACGGCCTACTATCTTGCCAAGGTCCACAAGATCACCAATGTGGCGGTGATCGAAAAGGGCTATATCGGCGGCGGCAACGTGGGCCGGAACACCACCATCATTCGCTCGAACTACCTGCTGGATGGGAATGAACCGTTCTATGAGCTGTCCCTGAAACTGTGGGAAGGGCTGGAGCAGGACTTCAACTACAACGCCATGGTCAGCCAGCGCGGCATTCTGAACCTGGTGCATACCGATGCGCAGCGCGACGCGGCGCGGCGCCGGGGCAACGCGATGATTCTGAACGGATCGGATGCCGAGCTGCTGGACACCAACGGTGTGCGGGCGATGTATCCCTTCCTGAACTTCGACAACGCCCGTTTCCCGATCAAGGGCGGGCTGCTGCACCGCCGCGGCGGCACCGTGCGCCACGATGCGGTGGCCTGGGGCTATGCGCGGGGCGCGGACATGCGCGGCGTCGACATCATTCAGAACTGCGAAGTCACCGGCTTCAAGATCGAAAACGGCAAATGCCTGGGCGTTGAAACCTCGAAAGGGTTCATCGGCGCCAAGAAGGTGGCCTCTTGCGTGGCCGGGTCCTCCAGTCGCGTGATGGCACAGGCCGGGATGCGACTGCCGCTGGAAAGCCACGTGCTGCAGGCGTTTGTATCCGAAGGTCTGAAGCCGCTGATCGACGGGGTCATCACCTTTGGCGCTGGCCACTTCTATTGCAGCCAGTCGGACAAGGGCGGTCTGGTCTTCGGTGGCGATCTGGACATGTACAACTCCTACGCCCAACGCGGCAACCTGCCGGTGGTCGAGGACGTGATCGAAAGCGGCATGGCCCTGATCCCGGCGCTGGGCCGGGTGCGCATGCTGCGCTCCTGGGGCGGGGTGATGGACATGTCGATGGACGGCTCGCCCTTCATCGACAAGACCCATATCGACGGGCTCTATTTCAACGGCGGCTGGTGCTACGGCGGCTTCAAGGCGACCCCGGCGTCGGGCTGGTGCTATGCGCATCTGCTGGCCACCGGCAACCCGCACGAAGTGGCAACCGCCTATCGTCTGGACCGGTTCCGCACCGGGCGCATGATCGACGAAAAGGGCGTTGGCCCCAACCCGAACCTGCACTGAAGGAGGCAAACAGATGATCATCAACCATCCGATCCTGGGCCCCCGCGATGCACAGGAATTCACCTATCTGGGCGACGCCAGCCTGATCGACCGGCCGGACTGGCAGGCCGAAGATGCGGCGGACCAGTTCCACGACTATGTCTATCTGCGCGACAACCCGGCGGGCGAACACCGCGAGCTGTGGTTCCACGAGCAGGGCGACCGGTCCTGGCTGGTGGTGACGCGCAACACGCTGACCCACGAGATTTCCAAAGTCGAACTGGCCCGTGATGTGGCCCGCGCACGGGGGCGGAGCAAATGACCCAATCCAATCGTCTCTCCGGCGGTCTGATCGACCGCAACAAGGTGATGAACTTCACCTTTGACGGCAAGAAGTTCCAAGGCTGCGAAGGCGACACGCTGGCCTCGGCCCTGCTGGCCAACAACGTGCGCCTGATGGGCCGCTCGTTCAAATACCACCGTCCGCGCGGCCCGCTGACCTCTGGCTCGGAAGAGCCCAATGCACTGGTCGAGCTGCGCAGCGGTGGACGGCAAGAGCCCAACACGCGCGCCACCGTGGCAGAGCTCTACGATGGTATGGAAGCCAACTCGCAGAACCGCTGGCCGTCGCTGGAACGCGACTTCATGTCGATCAATGACCGGTTCTCGAACTTCCTGACTGCCGGTTTCTACTACAAGACCTTCATGTGGCCCGCGGCCTTCTGGGAGCGTGTTTATGAGCCGATCATCCGCAAGGCCGCCGGTCTGGGCTCGGTCAGTCGCGAAGACGACCCGGATGCCTACGACAAGGGCTTCCTGCATTGTGACCTGCTGATCATCGGTGCCGGTCCCTCGGGTCTGGCGGCGGCGTTGACGGCGGGACGTTCGGGCGCGCAGGTCATCCTGGCCGAAGAGGATTTCATTCTGGGTGGCCGACTGAACGCTGAAACCCACGAGCTGGGCGGTATGTCCGGGTCCGATTGGGCGGCGAAAGCGCAGGCCGAGCTGGCGGGCATGGACAATGTGCGTATCATGCCGCGCACGACCATCATCGGGGCGTTTGATCATGGCATCTACGGTGCCGTTGAACGGACGGGCGATCACCTGATCGCACCCGAAGCAGGCAAGCCGCGCCAGATCCTGTGGCGGATCTACACCAAGCGCGCGATCCTGAGCGCCGGATCCACGGAACGGCCGATTGCCTTCGAAAACAACGATCGTCCGGGCGTGATGCTGGCCGGAGCGGTGCGCGCCTATGCCAACCGTTGGGCGGCGACCGGCGGCGAGTATGTCGCGGTCTTCACCAACAATGATGACGGTCATCGCACTGCGAAAGACCTGATGGACAAAGGCGTCAAGATCACCGCCGTGATCGACACCCGCGCCGATGCGCCCGCGATCTCCACGGCCGAAGTGCTGGCCGGGGCGCAGGTCATCGACACCAAGGGGCGTCTGGGTCTGCAATGGGCCACGGTCCGCTTGGCCAATGGCACCACGCGCGATGTACGCTGTGACGTGCTGGCCGTCTCGGGCGGCTGGAACCCGAACGTGCATCTGACCTGTCACCAGCGCGGCAAGCCGGCCTGGCGCGAAGACATCGCCGCCTTCGTTCCCGCAGGCGAGATCCCGACGGGCATGAGCGTTGTGGGTGCGGCAAACGGTGACTTCTCGACCGCGGCCGCCCTGCGCACCGGCACCGAAGGTGCGGCAAGCGCGCTGTCGGATCTGGGGATTTCGGTCACGGCTCCGGATCTGCCGGCAGCAGAGGACGGTCCCATCAACATCACGCCGTTCTGGTTTGTGAAAGAGGGCAAGGGCCGCGCCTGGCTGGACCAGCAGAACGACGTCACCGTCAAGGACGTCAAGCTGGCGCATCAGGAGAACTTCAAGTCGGTGGAGCACCTGAAGCGCTATACCACGCTTGGCATGGCAACGGATCAGGGCAAGACCTCCAACATGGGCGGTCTGGCGATCATGGCCGAACTGGCGGGCAAGCAGATCCCGGAGGTCGGCACCACGATCTTCCGTCCGCCCTATACGCCGGTCTCCTTCGGTGTGATGGCCGGGCGCTCCGTGGGCAAGGACTTCCGTCCGACCCGTCTGACCCCCAGCCACAAGTGGGCGCAGGAAAACGGCGCGACCTTTGTCGAGGTAGGCCAGTGGATGCGCGCCCAATGGTTCAGCAAGCCCGGTGAAACCCATTGGCGCCAGTCGGTGGATCGCGAAGTGGTGCAGACCCGCAAATCGGTCGGTATCTGCGACGTGACAACGCTGGGCAAGATCGACGTACAGGGCAAGGATGCCGCCGAGTTCCTGAACAAGATCTACGCCAATGCGTTCGGCAAGCTGGCCGTGGGCAAGGTGCGCTATGGTCTGATGCTGCGCGAGGACGGCATTGCCTATGACGATGGCACCGCCGCCCGCTTTGCCGAGGATCATTTCGTGGTCACGACCACGACGGCCAACGCGGTTGTGGTCTATCGCAACATGGAGTTCGCGCGTCAGTGTCTGTACCCCGATATGGATGTGCAGCTGATCTCCACCACCGAGGCCTGGGCGCAGTTCGCTGTTGCCGGACCCAACGCGCGCAAGCTGCTGCAAAAGGTTGTGGACCCGGAGTTCGACATCTCGAACGAGGCCTTCCCCTTCATGGGCTGTGGTGAAGTCACCGTCGCGGGCGGGTGCCGGGCGCGTCTGTTCCGGATCTCCTTCTCGGGTGAGTTGGCCTATGAAATCGCGGTCCCGACCCGCTATGGCAACTCCATGATGGAACTGTTGCTGGAGGCCGGTGAAGAGTTCGACGCGGTGCCCTACGGCACGGAAGCGCTGGGCGTGATGCGGATCGAAAAGGGCCACGCGGCGGGCAACGAGCTGAATGGCACGACCTCTGCGCTGAACCTTGGCATGGGCAAGATGGTCAGCAAGAAAAAGGACTGCATCGGCAACACCATGAGCGAACGTGCAGGAATGAACGAAGAGGATGCGCTGATGCTGGTGGGCTTCAAGCCGGTCAGCAACACCGATCAGGTTCTGGCCGGATCGCACCTGATGAACGCCACGGGCGAGGTCAACGCCAAGACCGATCAGGGCTACATCACCTCGGCGGCCTATTCGCCGATCCTGGGGTCCTCCATCGGCATCGGGTTCCTCAAGAATGGCGGCACCCGCAAGGGTGAGGTCATTCGGGCGGTGAACCCGCTGGAAGGCAAGGAAATCAAGGTCGAAGTCGTCAGCGCGCATTTTGTGGATCCGGAAGGGGAGCGTCTCCGTGCATAAACTCAAAGCCATCACGCCCCTTGGGGGCACTGAACCGCGGGTTGACGGGTTCGCTGGGCTGGTCATTTCCGAACGTCCCGACCGTGCGCTGGCCTCCGTCGGGGCGCGACAGGGCAGCGAAGACGCCGCCGCGCAGGCAGCACGGGATCTGCTGGGTTTTGACCTGCCAGCCCCGGCCCGTTGGAGCGCCGCCGGTGACTACATGGCCTGGTGGATGGGCCCGGATCTGTGGATGGTCGATGCGCCCCACAGCAGCCATGAAATGCTGGCCAGCCAGGTCAAGGCAGCGGTGGGTGACAATGCCTCGGTTGTCGAGCAGACCGATGGCTGGTGCCGCTTCGATGTCGAGGGCAATCGCAGCCTTGATCTGTTTGAACGCCTAACCAACGCCAATCTTCGCAGCGCGACCGAAGGCACGGCCTTGCGGACCTCAATCGAACATGTCGGGTGCTTTGTGCTCTGCCTTGAGGCAGGAAAGCGGTTTGCCGTTATCGGCCCTCGGTCCTCTGCGGCCTCGCTGCACCACGCTCTGCTGGCGTTGGCGAAATCGGTCACCTGAGGCAACCAGTCTTGCAAACTGTCAATTATTGAAAGCGCGCGCCAGCCTGGTTTGGGGCGCGCCTTTTGTTTTTCAGGCACTGCCGCGGCCCGCATTGCGTCAGAGCAGCAGATCCCCATCCGCGAAGCGCAGGATCTCGACGCCTGCGACCTGATCCAGGTCCCCACCTGGACCGGTGATCTGATGATAGTTTCCTGACTGCGCGATGGCATAGTCAGCGCGGTTGCCAGCAAAGATCGCGATGTCGGTGCCGGCGCCGCCGAACAGGTAATCATCGCCGCCATTGCCGGTCAGCACGTCATCGCCCGCGCCACCAATCAACACGTTGGCACGGTGATCCCCCCAGAGGAAATCGTCCTGGTGCGAGCCAGCAAGATTTTCGACCGACCGGATCCGGTCACCGGCCGCATCGCCGGACCAACCGCGCCCGCGCAGCAGCGACACCGAGACGCCGTCTTCGGACAGGCCATAGCTCAGCAGGTCGCGCCCGGCGCCGCCGTGGATCAGGTCGCGCCCGTCGGAACCGAACAACCGGTCGCGCCCGCCCAGCCCGCGCAGCGCGTCATTGCCATCGCTGCCAAACAGCCTGTCGTCCTGGCTGGTGCCGCTGGCGGCTTCGATCCCGTCCATCAGCAGGGCAAAGCGGTCGCCCGGCGCGTCGCCGCGCACATAGCCGTTGGCGAGGTTCAGAACCACACCGCCCTCGTACCCGGCAAAGGACATGGTATCGCGCCCGGCCCCGCCGTCGATGTCCAGCAGTTGAACCGCGACATCACCGGGCAGCGACAGCTGGTCATCGCCATCGGTCGACTGCAGGCTGGGCAGGGCCCGGGCATTTAGCGAATAGTAGCCGCTATTACTGCTGCCGTGGCTGGCGATCGCGACGTATTCGCCATCTGTCTCCGGCCGGAAGGTCAGTCCGGCACTCTCATTGTCGGGGCCAAAGGGTCGGCCCGTGGCCAGAACGTTGCCGTCCAGATCCTCAATCCGCAACCGAGATTCCTCGCCAAACTGGCTTGTGGCAAACACGTTCTGTTGCATTTCGACATGATAGAGCTGTCCGGCTTCAAGAGCGATGCGGTACCAGTCAGTGTCAAGATTGTCGTCCAGCTGAGCGAAGCGGGTTTCCGCAACGGACATCTCCACTGCCTTCGCAAGAGAGTCAGGGATGTCAGGACGCTCTGCTTCAACGGTGTTCACAATGACTGTGTAACTGCCGGGGTCCCATTGAAGGGGGTCCGCCACCGCGACAAAATACTCCCCGTCCTGTTCGGGGGTGAAATGGAAACGGCCGGCTCTTCCTTCAATCTCACCGTTGCTGCCTGGGACCGGCCAGCCGCCAGTGCCCCCCTGTGCCAGATAGTTGCCACTTCCATCGAAGACAAAAATGCCGGGAACCGGAAGCGTATTGCTCCCATGCCCCTTGCCCAGTACTTCAACATAGAAACTGTTCTGCGCCTGGAGCGAGACCCGGTACCAATCCTGATCCAGGCTCCCGTCAAGGGTGCCCATCAACGGCTGATCCACCGCCAAGCTGTCGGTACTGGAAACACCCCCCCCGGCACCGCATCTTCGAACAGGGTCAGTTCATAATCCCCGGCCTCGGCGGCGGCGACCGAAACGAAATAGGTGCCGGTGGTCGCCGGGGTGAAATGCACCCCGTCAAACCGGTTGACGGGCGGACGGAACCCCACCTGGTCGGCCCCGTTCGACGCGACCGGACCGACGGAGGTGCCGCTGGCCTCAAAGAGGCCAGGTATGACAGGAGCAAAGCTGCTGCTGCCCTTGGCGGCAATGCCATAGCTCTTGCCCGCCTCCAGCGTCATTGCAATCCAGTCCTGATCGCTTGCGCTGTCAATGCGCCCGCTCAGCGGCGTGTTCAGCGTGAGCACGCCCGTGGTATGAATATCGGCGGAAAAATCATCCGACATGATCGTCTCCTGCAAATGGTGTTTCTGCGTTCAAAAGCGCTTTTTCAAATCTCTCGCGAATTCCTGTTCTGGTTGTTTCATTTCCGTGCAAAGAATTCAGCATCAAAATGAAGATGGAAACGCGCCTTTTGCGCGGAATTCTTTGAAGCCCATGGGGTGCATTTATCTCATACGTGCGAGAAGACTATGGTGCTTCCATTGAGGATGTTCGCCAAGACTACGTGGTGTGCCCAACCGATCCGGTAGTGTCCCGGGAGATGGTGTAGGAACTGGCGTCCACCTGCTTCTTCATAGCTGGTGCTGCTCGTTCACTGCGCGGCGATCATCGTCGCCGC
>JALEGX010000036.1 GCA_022763485.1 Paracoccaceae bacterium
GCTGGCGCAGGCGGCAGGGCATGATCTGAATTATGCCGCCCTGTCCGGGGCAATCTGGTCCGTGGGCGACGCAGACGCGCCCCCTCCGGTGCCTCTGAACGTCATTGGCGATCTTGCCGGTGGGGCGATGATGCTGAGTGTCGGGGTGCTGGCTGGCCTGACACATGCACGCGCAACGGGACAAGGACAAGTTGTTGACACCGCCATGACCGACGGTTCGGCGCTGATGATGGCGATGCAGTACGGGTTCCTGTCCGCCGGTTCCTGGAACGACAAGGAACGCGGATCGAATTTCATGAACGGCGGCATGGCCTGGTACGGCTGCTATGAAACCTCGGACCGTCAGTATGTCGCGCTGGGCTGCCTCGAACCGCAGTTTTATGCCGAGTTCCTTGAGCGCGCGGGCCTCACGGATGACCCGCTTTTCAAGGATCAATATGCGCCGACAACGCAGGCCGCGATGAAAGCACGCCTGACCGAGGTTTTCGCCAGCAAGACCCGCGATGAATGGTGCGCCATATTGGAAGGGACCGATGCCTGTTTTGCCCCAGTTCTTTCCATGACCGAAGCACCGGATCACCCGCAAAACAAGGCAAGAGGTACCTTTGTCGATGTGGACGGCGTGGTCCAACCGGCTCCCGCCCCGAGGTTTTCCGAAACCCCGACGGCAGCCCCGACTGCCGCTGGCGCGCGGGAGATGACCGTTACCGATATATTGTCGCATTGGAGTGTTGCCCCATGACCGGACTCAGCTTTGCGGATGTCATGCAGCTTGCCATAATCGGCTTGGCGCAGGGCAGCCTTTATAGCCTGATCGCGATTGGCCTAGTATTGATTTACAAGGCCACCGAACAGATCAACTTTGCCCAAGGCGAGTTCATGATGCTGGGGGCCTTCTTCGGGTTCCAGTTCATCGTGCTTTCGGGGATGCCCTTCTGGTTAGGCTTTCTTCTGGCCATCGCCGTCTTGGGGGCCATCGGATATACCTATGACGCGCTGGTGATCCGGCGGCTCACCGGGCAGCCGGTGTTCGTCATCTTCATCCTGACGCTGGCCACCGGCATCGTGTTGCGCGCGCTGGCGGGGATGTATTGGGGGTTCGACAGTTTCTCGCTGCCCTCGATGATGCCGGGCACAATCGATCTTTCCGGTGTGATCATCGGTTGGGATCACGTGATCGCCATCCTGGCTGCCGCGCTTTTGTCGCTGGCGCTGTTCCTCTTCTTCCGCTTCTCCCGGGTCGGCATTGCCATGCAGGCATTGTCACTCAACCAGCTGGCCGCCTTCTACATGGGTATGCCGGTCAAGCGCCTGACCTCTTCCATATGGGCACTGGCCGCTATGTTCGGCGCGCTGGCTGGGCTTCTTCTCGGCCCCATCGCGCTGGTCAGCACCCAGATGGGCTTCATCGGGTTCAAGGCCTTTGCCGGGGCCATCGTCGGCGGCTTCGGCTCGATCCCCGGCGCGGTTCTTGGCTGCCTTCTGATCGGTGTGGCCGAGCCGTTCTTCGATACCGCCTTCCCGACACTCAAGGGTGTGGGGGCCTATGTCATCATGTTCGCCGTGCTGCTGATCCGCCCGCAGGGGCTGCTGAGCCAAATGCACGCAAAGAAGGTGTAACCCCATGCGTATTACCTTCCGTAAATCCTATAAACAGGACATTCGCCTCTTCCGCGACGGCGCACAGGCGGCGTGGTACCTTGGCTTCCTTGCCCTGGCACTGCTCATGCCTTTGCTGGTCGATGGCTACTACCTGGACGAACTCAGCTTCGTCTACATCTACGCTATCGCCGGCCTTGGCCTGATGATCCTTACCGGCTTCTCGGGACAGGTCAGCTTCGGCCACGCGGCTTTCGTCGCTATCGGGGCCTATGCCCATACGATCCTGATGACCCGCTATGGTGTGCCGTGGTTGCTTTCGGTGCCCCTGGCGGCACTGCTTTCCGGCATTGCCGGTCTGGCGCTTGGCCGCATCTGCTCGAAAATGCACGGGCTTTACCTTGCCATCGCCACGCTGGCCTTTGCCATCATCGTTGAACGGCTGATCGGCTCGGGCGGGGATTTCACCGGCGGTCATGGCGGTATGCCGGTGCCCGAAATCACGATCTTCGGGGTCGAACTGTATGAGAGTTGGCAGAAGTATTTCGTCAACCTTGGCATGTTCGTTGGCGTTCTCCTACTGGTGCGCAACCTGACGCGGTCACGCAGCGGTCGGGCAATGATCTCGATCCGCGACAGCGAGGTTTCGGCCCGTGGCCTTGGCGTCGATATTGCCTTCTTCAAGGCCTATGCCTTCTTCCTCTCTGCCGCGCTTGCCGGGCTATCAGGGTCTCTACTGGCCCATGCCTTCTTCTTCCTCAGCCCAGAAACCTTTGGCATGGGGGAATCGATCCGCCTTCTGCTGATGATCGTGGTTGGCGGGCTTGGCACCATCCACGGGGCCGTCTTTGGCGCCTTCTTCATCATGCTGCTGCCCACGGCGCTGAGCTGGCTCAAGGTGTTGCTGCCTGCGGGCGTTGCCTCGTCCAGCGGGCTCGACAGCCTCGCCTTTGGCCTGATCCTGGTGGTGTTCATGCTGTTCGAACCCGATGGGCTTTATGGTCGCTGGCTGAAAATCCACCACTATTTCAACATCTTCCC
>JALEGX010000037.1 GCA_022763485.1 Paracoccaceae bacterium
GGGCCGGCAAGGTCGAGATCGGCGGCATCGCCCGCGGGGCCGCGCATCCGAACGGCAAGCCCTTCGTCTATGGTCCGCAGATGGTGGAAATCAGCCGGGATGGCAAACGCGTCTACTGGACCAATTCGCTCTATTCGACCTGGGACGACCAGTTCTATCCGGGCGACGAGGGCGGCCAGATGGTGATGGCCAATGTCGGTGAGACCGGTGGGCTGGAGCTGGACAAGGAGTTCTACATCGAATTCCCCAAAGGCTATCGCAGCCACCAGATCCGCCTTGAAGGTGGGGATTGTTCCACCGACAGCTTCTGTTACCCCTCCGTCTGACGCGTGGAAACTATTGATACGGTGACGGCCCTGTGGTGGGCCGTTGTCGCCTCTGGCATCTATCACGGGGTCAATCCCGGGATGGGCTGGCCGTTGGCGGTGTCCGCAGCCCTGATGGATCGCAACCGGGGAAGCCTGTTCAGGGCTCTCTTGGCGCTTGCAGGGGGCCACCTGCTGGCGATGGCGGCGATCCTGTTTCCGTTCACCGCCCTGCTGTTTCTGGCCGAATGGCAGCGCGAAATTCAGATCGGCGCCGCCTGCCTTGTCATCGCGCTTGGTGTGTATCTGCTGATCAACCGGCGGCATCCCCGTTTCCTTGCGCGCGTGCCGCCGTCACGGCTGGCCCTCTGGTCATTTCTCGCGGCCATGGCCCATGGGGCGGGGCTGATGCTGGTTCCCATCTACCTGGGGATCTGCCGCACGGTGGAGACCGACACAGGTCACGCGGCCGCCTCCGAACTCATGGTCGGACACGCCGGCATCGCCCTGACCGTCGCCCTCACCCACACGCTGGCCATGACGGTCTCGGGCGGGATGATCGCCTATGGGGTCTACCACTGGCTCGGCCTGAGGTTCCTGTCGAAAGGCTGGTTCAACCTTGACCTGATCTGGGCGCTCAGCCTGATCCTGGTGGGCACGATCTCTCTGGTCTTTACGCACTAGAAGGCAGATCATGCTGCCTCTCCATATGTGATCATGTGCCCCGATCTGGCGCGCTCCCCGGAACGGGCCATGGGCTAGGTGACGCATCAATATGAAACCCTGGGTGGCCATCGCTTGCAGTGATCCGCGAGACAAACCAGACGACGAAAGCCCCCCCTGAGCGCCCTTTCTTTGCCACCCACAGCAGCCTTCAAGCCGTACCAGCAGACAAGACGAGCCCGCATGGCATATGTCCGCTTTGAGCCCAAAGCGACTGGTGCTGCAATTTGCCATTCCGTCCACATTGGGTGGTTTTCTAAACTTTACCAAGTTTGATCGAATTTTCTTGCTCGATCAGAACCCACCATATCGAATAAGTTTTGGTGAAGTCGTCCTGAGCGTAAGTGCTGCCTCAACTACGGCTGGCCAATCCAATTTGCTAACTTCCAGAGGCACATGGTCGTTGTGCAAACCAAATGCTTCCTCAATCCAAGGGTCGTCACTGCGTTGCTCTCCAACGAAGAACTCCACGGCAACCTCCTTCTCTCGCGTCTCATAGCTAACCCGGGTTAATGTCGTGCGTTCAAATTCAGCATAGCCTAGAATTGGATCGTGGTCAGATTTCAGCTGCTGCAAGTACGTCTCGCTGAACACAAAGTTGTTGTTCGTTCCTCGAACTTCAGCCAGCGTTTCTTCCACGGCGTCCAACTCGAAAATCACGGAGTAATAGCCATTCACCGGCACCCAGAATTCCCCTGAACTAGTCGAAACAATGTAAAATGTCCTTGTGGCAACCGAGAACCCATAAATTGGAGCTCCTGCATTCTTCACTTCAAGGTAAGTTTCCGTTGCAACCCCTGCTTCGTCTCGAAAATATTTTTCGCTCACAAAGATTAGAGGTGCCAATTGTATCTTCGCGACTTCAAGCTGATTTTGAGAAACGTTGTTGGCGGCAACAGCAACAAGAACTGATGCTATTCCAAAAACCAGAGTTGAACCGATCTCAAAGTAGATCTTGTTGTCATTTAGCCATTGTTTCATTCAAAGTTTCTCAAGATGCAGATGTGATCAACATTTACCGAAATTCGCGGAACACGGTCCGCAAGTCAAATCTCTAATTTCAATGCAAGGCTGCAATAGAAACATCAAGACCAAATGGCTGCCCCGTCCGCACTCCGGACCTTCGCATAAACTCCGGTCCATACCCCACCTACCCGAACCCAGATGTGAGCCTTTCATGACATGTGGTCCGCGTCCCCCCTGTCGGTGCGCAAAAAGCCGTGGCCGAAGTCTTGCTCGGATTAGCCGTTGTCCTGACCAGCCAAAGCTTCGTCGGGGACAATAACGGCCGCTCGGCCCAGGTGTTCGGACGCTTTATCGGCAAAATCGAAGACCGAGGTCTCCCAGCAGGCCATGGGCGGATCATGTTAATTCATCGCTTTGTGCGAGGGGTTCGGATAACCGCCGAAGCGGATCTTCCATATCTTGAAATCCGGTTGGTCCTGTTGCTGAGCCCCCCGCTTGCTGACCCGTCAATAAGTATCTGATCCCGGGCTTGTAAGTTCATGAACACGTATCCATATACCCTCTCATGACACGTACTGGCCGCCCCCGCTCCTTTGATGAAACAACCGCTTTGCAGGCGGCGATGACCGCGTTCTGGGCGGGCGGATACAATGGCACCACCTATCGCGATCTGGAACAGGCAACGGGCCTCAGACGGCAGAGCCTGACATATGCGTTTGGCGAAAAGCCCGAGTTGTTCAGGCGTGTGCTGGCGTTCTACATCGACCAACGCGTCCGTAAAGCTTGCGAATTGCTCGCTCGCGAGGCACCGCTGAAGGACAATCTGCACGCCCTTCTGCAAGCATGGGAAGCGGACGCGTCTTCCGGCAACGGACGCGGGTGTCTGTTGGTGCGCTCCACGGCAGAGGTCGGGCGCGATCCGCATATGACCGCCGAGATACGCCGAGGCGACAACTTGCTGCTTCAGGCGCTCACGCAGGCCTTTCATCGCGCACAGGCCAACGGCGAGCTCACCTCAACCACACCACCGGAGGCGCTGGCCCGGCTTGTGATTTCCGCCGGCAATGGCGCCATGGTTCAGGCGGTCGCACGCCAGGACCCGGAGATATCCCGCACCGCGCATGACGCGCTGTTGTCGCTCATCACCTAGCGCAGGATGTGTCTGCTTTGCGCCAAGGTTCACTATCTGCGGACAGTTTATGTTTGCACATCCATAATCCATCGGATCCCGGCCCCGATGGATTGTCATCCCCCCAACGTGCCGGATTGGAGTTAAGAAATGACCGTTTTCACCCACCACTCGATCGAAAGCGCACCCGAGGCCTCGAAACCGCTGATGAAACAGGCGGTTAAGGACTACGGCATGTTGCCGGGCCTCTATCAGGTGATGTCCGCGTCGCCGGAACTGCTGGAGAGCTACTTCAAGCTGCATGAACTGTTCGAACGCACCGCACTTTCGGTTACTGAGCGCAATGTCGTGTGGCTGACGATCAACGTCGAACATGAATGCCATTACTGTGTGCCCGCCCATACCGCGATCGCCAAGATGCAGGGTGTCGATGACGAGATCGTTGCCGCTCTGCGACAGGAACGCCCGCTCGCGGATGCGCGCCTTGAAGCGCTGCGCCAGTTTACGCTGATCCTCGTGCGCGAACGCGGCAACGCCCCCAAAGCCGACGTGGATGATTTCCTGGCGGCCGGGTTCGAACCCCGGGCCATCCTCGATATCCTTGTTGGCTTGGCGCAGAAAGTTCTGTCAAACTACACCAATCACCTTGCGGAAACGCCGGTCGACGCGCCGTTCCAGCCCTTCGCCTGGGAAAAGACCGCTGTCGCAGCGGAATAAGTCGGATCATCATCGTCCACCTGGTCTCGTGCAGCGGCACGGGACCAGCCGTACACCAAGACAGGAAGCGTCTGTATGCTGCTCGACACCCCACTTTGCAACTTCGGATGGAAAGCACCGGACTTTACACTGCGCGATCCCCAAGGCCGCGCCTTCACGATGTCCGACCATCTTGGCGAAAACGGCCTGCTGGTCGCCTTTCTCTGCAATCATTGCCCCTATGTTCAGGCGATAGCCGGTCGGCTGGCAGAAGACACCAATACCCTGCTCGATGAGGGCATCGGCGTGCTTGCCGTGATGTCGAACGACTACCACACCGTGCCGATGGACAGCCCTGACAACATGCAGCGCTTTGCAGCCGAAGCGGGCTGGCGTTTCCCCTATCTTGTCGATGAAGATCAATCGGTCGGACAGGCCTGGGGCGCGGTCTGCACGCCCGACTTCTTTGGCCTGAACGCCGATGGTGGGCTCCAATATCGCGGCCGCCTGGACAATGCCCGCCTTGATGCGCCCGCAGACCGAGCCCGCGAGTTGGTTCAGGCCATGCGGCAGATCGCCAGCACGGGTGAGGGACCGAAGCAGCAGATGCCTTCGATGGGCTGCTCGATCAAATGGCGCAATTCGGGCTTCTGACGCGCCATCCGGATGCGGGCCTGCGGCGGCTCACGGACGGTCAGGCCCTCACGCCCTATCCAAACCGGACCACACCTCGGGCGGGTCGGCGCGCTTTCCACCTCTCCTCTTCCTGGATACCGCAAGAGGCATGAAGGTCGGTTTCGGGCCGAACGCGCTGATATAAAGGGAATGAAAGTAGGGCCGTTTCCTCCGCTTTGCGATCGTTCACTTGAAATCCTGAAACCGGTCCGCTCAGCTCAAACCCCAACCCCACCCCAAATGTGATCCTTTCGTGACATGTGGTCCGCAACCCTCTATGTGGGGGCGTAAGATCTGCCACGGATTCGGAGCCGCCGCCTTGCCGACGCCGCCCAAGCCTTGTTTTCCCCAGCCCGCGCCGCATTCGCCGCGCCTGCAGGGACATCGCATATCGTGACAGCACCCGCCCGCAAAACGGCCCTGATGCCTCTTGCCGCCCGCCCCGCAGCCGCTCAACAGGCCACGCAGGGCGACAGGCAAAAAAGACGCATCACAAAGCCGCTTTTTCATCTGTATTCCCTCCGCCGGTCGCGTTACCTAGCCACCGCCGGAACCCCGGTGCCAGACACTCAGGCGCCGGTCGAACTCTCGTGAGAATGGAGCCCTTCGCATGTGTGGGATTTTGGGGATCGCAAGCCGCAATCATGACGTCTTTGCGGAAATCTATGACGGTCTGCTGATGCTCCAGCATCGTGGCCAGGACGCCTCGGGCATCGTGACCTATACCGGGGACATGTTCCGCGAACGCAAGGCCAACGGTCTGGTCAAGGACGTGTTCAGCGCCGATGACACCGGGACGCTGCTGGGCCGCATCGGCATGGGCCATGTGCGCTACCCCACCGCCGGATCGCTGTCCGCCGCCGAGGCGCAGCCGTTTTTCGTCAACGCGCCCTATGGCATCTACCTGATCCACAACGGCAATATCACCAATACCGAAGAGCAGCGCGAAAAGGTCACGGCCAAATACAGCCGCCACCTGCGCACCACGTCGGATTCGGAAATCCTGCTGAACGTGCTGGCCGACAAGGTGGCCGACGCGATCAAGGTCAACGGCAATGCCGATCCGATCCGCAACCTGTTCGCCGGCGTCAAGATGACGATGGAGCGGATCCAGGGCGCCTATTCAGTCATCTGCCTGATCGCTGGCGTCGGTATGCTGGCCTTCCGCGACCCGCACGGCATCCGCCCGCTGTCCGTGGCCAAGCGCGCCGCCGATGGTGAGGGCGACGATTATGCCTTTGCCTCCGAAGATGTGGCGTTTGGCATCAACGGGTTTGAAAAGCTGCGCGATGTGAAGCCCGGCGAAGCCATGCTTGTCGACATGGACGGCAACCTGCATGAGTTCCAGGCGGTTGAAGGCAATCTGACGCCGTGCATCTTTGAATATGTCTACCTGGCACGTCCCGACAGCCTGCTGGACGGCATCTCGGTCTACAAGACCCAGATGCGCATGGGCCAGACACTGGCCAAACAGATCGAGGCCTCGGGCCTGGATATCGACCGGATCATCCCGGTGCCCGACAGCGCCCGCCCGGTGGCGCTGGAAGTCGCCAAGGCCACCGGCATTCCCTACCGCGAAGGTCTGGTGAAAAACCGCTATGTGGGCCGGACCTTCATCATGCCGGGCCAGGAAGAGCGCCAGAAATCGGTGCGCCGCAAGCTGAACGCCATCCCGCTGGAGTTCGAAGGTCACAACGTTCTGCTGATCGACGATTCCATCGTGCGCGGCAACACGATCAAGAAGATCGTCCAGATGTGCCGCGAGGCCGGTGCCAAGAAGGTCTATATCGCCAGCGCCTCGCCGCCGGTGAAATTCCCCAATGTCTATGGCATCGATATGCCCACCAAGCATGAGCTGATCGCCAGCGACCAGAGCATCGAGGAAATCCGCGAAGAGCTGGGCGCGGACGCGCTGTTCTACCAGAACCTCGATGACCTGATCTGGGCCGCGAAAGAGGGCAACCCGGAGATCGAACAGTTCGACTGCTCCTGCTTCGACGGCAACTATATCACCGGCCTGAGCGACGACTATCTGCAGAATCTGGAGAGCAGCAGCCGGGTCAGCCAGAAGATCAAGGACATGCCTGCAACCGGATCGTCCTGGAACGCCACCAAACTGGCCTGAAACCGCCGATAAGGGCCGGGCAGCCATTGCGCTTGCCCCCCTTGCCCGTTAGAACCGGCGATCACGTTACAACCGCGCTGGCCATATCCATGGCTGGCGCGATTTCTTTGCAAAGGAACATCGCGGGAATGGACAGGGATCTGGCACGGCTCATGACGTCGCGGCGCAAGTGCCGCTGCTGTGGAGCGACCTTTGCGCAGCTCCTGAGCCTGGAATACGACCGTCCCGACATGTGCCCGCCCGACCTGCCGAAGCTGGACAATTCGGCACTGTTTCTGGAAACCGGCGATGTCCTGACCGAAGATTTCTGCCGTCTGGAAGACTACCGTTTCATCCGCAGCGTGATGTCCCTGCCCCTTGGGCACACGGAACATGAATTCGTGCTGGGCATCTGGTGTGCGGTCAGCCCCGATCACTTCGACACCTATGCGGATCTGTTTGACGAACAGGAAACCGATGAGCTGGGCGTGGTGCCGGGGTGGCTCTCCAGTGCGGTGCCGCCGGGCAGCGAAATCCCCGTTGCCGCCAACCTGCACATGTTGCCCGGGGATCAGCGCCCCGAGCTGGAAGTCACCGACAAATCCAGCCCCCTGCGGGATCTCCAGAAACACGGGCTGACGCTGGTGGATATTCTGGAGCTGCTGCACGCATTCGGGCATGACCTGCCGTCGCTGGTGCACGACGCCTGACCCCACACAGAAAGACCTGACACCCGGCAAGGATTTGCCAAACTCCGGTCTGCGCGCGCGGGTTTCTGCCGCTGGGCCGGGTGCCTGGCTGGCAATTCAACCACGCCGTTCCTAGGTCCCCATCTTCTGATCAATACAAGAAAGGCAGGGCCGCCCGTGCGAGCCCTGATCTCTGCTTCGATGACAAACAAAACAGCGAACTCTCCGGTCCTGGACAAGGTCGCCGACCTTGCAACCACCGAACATGCGATCGAGACCGGATCGTTCAACCTGCTGGGGCTGTTCGGCTCTGCCGATGCGATGCGGGCGCTGGTCCGCCTGCCCGGCGGGCGGATCAAAACGGTTGAACCCGGCAGCAAACTGCCCGGTGGGCGCCAGGTTGTCGCCATCGACACAACCGGCGTGATGGTCGCCCGGCGCGGGCAAACGCGTCGGTTTGACATGCCCCAGACCTGAGACACCCTCTTGACCCCGGACGGAACCAAGATCACAAGCGGCTCATGACAAAACTTGCTCTCATCACAGGGGCGTCGCGCGGGCTGGGTTCGGCCCTGGCCGAACAGTTGGCGCCTGACTACCATATCATCGCCGTCGCGCGCACGACCGGCGGGCTTGAGGATCTGGACGACCGCATTCAGGCCGCGGGCGGCAGCGCCACGCTGGCCCCGATGGACATCACCGATCCCAACGCCATGGCCACGCTCTGCCGGGGGATCCATGACCGCTGGGGCAAGCTGGACCTGTGGCTGCACAGCGCGATCCATGCGGCAGCCCTGTCGCCGGTGCCGTCGATCGCCGCAAAGGACTGGAACAAATCCTTTGCCATCAATGCCACGTCCACATCCGTGCTGATCCCCTATGTGGCCCCGCTGCTGGGCACCGAGGGCAAGGCCGTCTTCTTTGACGACCCCAGGGCCGGTGAGAAGTTCTTTGGCACCTATGGCGCGACCAAGGCCGCACAGATGGCATTGGCCAGATCCTGGCAGGCCGAAACGGCGCGCATCGGCCCCAAGGTCCGCATTGTGGAACCGCGCCCGATGTCCACCGCCCTGCGCGGCCGTTTCTACCCTGGCGAAGACCGGGATCAGCTGGCCTCGATCAAGGACGAAGCAGCCCGGCTGCTGCCTGAAATTCTGGCTGACTGACGCTCCGCGTCGCAGCGATGGAAGCCTGACAGATGCCCGCTTGCACCAGTTCGGTGCAGGCGGGCATTGCTTTTGGCGCTGATCGCTTGCCCCGCTCCGCAAGCCGCCTTATGCAGAGGCAATTGCAGGCGGGAAAGTTAACATCATGCGTATCCTGATTACCAATGACGACGGCATCAATGCTCCTGGCTTGGTGGCTCTGGAAGAGATTGCACGCGATATCGCGGGACCGGATGGCGAGGTCTGGACCGTTGCCCCCGCCTTTGAACAATCGGGCGTCGGCCATTGCATCAGCTACACCCACCCGATGCTGATGACCGAACTGGGGCCCCGTCGGTTTGCCGCCGAAGGCTCGCCCGCGGATTGCGTGCTGGTGGGGTTGCATGAGGTCCTGAAGGACACGCCCCCGGACCTGGTGCTGTCCGGCGTGAACAAGGGCAACAACTCTGCCGAAAATGCGCTCTATTCCGGCACGCTGGGCGGCGCGATGGAAGCCGCCTTGCAGGGGCTTCCGGCAATTGCCCTGTCGCAATACTTCGGCCCGGCAAACTACAAGGCCGACCGCCCCTTCGACACGGCGATCCGCCACGCGCCCGACCTGATCCGCAAGATCATCGCCGCCACACCGCAGGACGACGCGGATTATCGCCTGTTCTACAACGTCAACTTCCCGCCGGTGCTGCCCGATGACGTCAAGGGCGTCAAAGTTGCGCCGCAGGGGTTCCGACGCGGCAGCCACTTCTCTGCCGAGCCGCATTATTCGCCTTCGGGCAAACGGTTCCTGTGGATCAAGGGCGGCAACCAGCATGTGCAGACCGCGCCCGGCTCTGACGCGGCGGTCAATCTGGACGGCTATGTCTCTGTCACCCCGATGCGTGCTGATCTGACGGCCCATGACATGCTCGGAGCGCTGAAAGACATCGAATGACTGGACCGGCCGCCGAAACAAAGATGCAGTTCCTGTTTGCGCTCCGGTCCAAGGGCGTGACCGATCCCCGCGTGCTGAACGCGATGGAAGAAATCGACCGCGGCCCCTTCGTGCGCGGCATCTTTGCCGAACGCGCCTATGAGGACATGCCGCTGCCGATTGCCTGCGGCCAGACCATCAGCCAGCCGTCCGTCGTGGGCATCATGACCCAGGCGCTGAAGATCAACCCGCGGGACAAGATCCTGGAGGTAGGCACCGGGTCGGGCTATCAGGCGGCAATCCTGAGCAAGCTGGCCCGCCGCGTCTACACGGTGGATCGCCATGTGCGGCTGGTGCGTGAAGCACGGCAGATCTTCGAAGGGCTTGGGCTGGCCAATATCACCTCCATCGTCGGCGATGGCAGCCACGGCCTGCCCGATCAGGCCCCGTTCGACAGGATCCTTGTGACCGCCGCCGCCGAGGACCCGCCGGGCCCGCTCTTGGCGCAACTCAAGATCGGCGGTATCATGGTGGTGCCCGTTGGACAGTCGGATGCCGTGCAGACCCTGATCCGTGTGTTCCGGCACGAAAACGGCTTTGAATATGACGAACTGCGGCCGGTTCGCTTTGTTCCGCTTCTGGAAGGTCTGGGCAAAGACAGCTGAATCGGCAATAAGCGCAGGAACGATTTGCGGCCCGGCCGCGCAGAACCTGATACGAGTGACACAAAACCCCCGGGATAGAACAGGGGGATGCTTTTGAGGATATCGATATGAGTGGTCCCCTTCGCCTTGTTCCCCGTAGGCCTGTCGCCCTGCGCACCGCTGCGGCAGTGTCGCTGTTTGCTGTGCTGGCCGCCTGCGAGGCACCGCTGGATTATGACCTGCGTGGTCAGATTGGCGCCTTCAACACCCCCGAAGCCGCGCAAACCGCGGTCAGCCGCCGTCCCAAGCCCGATGACC
>JALEGX010000003.1 GCA_022763485.1 Paracoccaceae bacterium
AACCGTTCCTGCCAACAATTTGCTGCTGAATTACTTGCTCAAGCCGGGCGCGCTGGCCTGGGCGGGTTTTCCGGATGTGGACCTGACCTTCCTTGGCCTGATCTCGTATATCGGCGTAATCGCGGCGATGGTGCAGATCCTGGAGATGATCCTCGATAAGTACTTCCCGCCGCTCTACAACGCGCTGGGGATCTTCCTGCCGCTGATCACGGTGAACTGCGCCATTCTGGGCGGCTCGCTGTTCATGGTGGAACGTGACTATAACTTTGCCGAGGCGGCAACCTACGGTCTGTCCTCAGGTTTCGGCTGGGCGCTGGCGATCACCGCGATGGCCGGGGTGCGCGAAAAGCTGAAGTATTCGGACATTCCCGAAGGGCTTCAGGGTCTTGGCATCACCTTCATCACCGCCGGTCTGATGGCTATGGCCTTCATGTCCTTCTCTGGCGTCAAACTCTGAGGCGATACGGATCATGACAACATTCGCATTGGGAATTGTCCTGTTCACGCTGATCGTGCTTGCGCTGGTGTCCATCATCATCGCGGCCCGCTCGAAGCTCGTGTCGACAGGCAACGTCAACATCAAGATCAACGGCGAAAAGACCATCTCGGTTCCCGCCGGTGGCAAGCTGCTGCAGACGCTGGCCGAACAGAAACTGTTCGTCCCCTCCGCCTGCGGTGGCGGCGGCACCTGCGCACAGTGCCGGGTCAAGGTCCATGCGGGCGGCGGGTCCATCCTGCCGACCGAGGAAAGCCACATCACCAAGCGTGAAGCCGCCTGTGGTGACCGCCTGTCCTGTCAGGTGGCCGTCAAGCAGGACATGGAAATCGAAGTCCCCGAAGAGGTCTTCGGCGTCAAGAAGTGGGAATGCACCGTTCGCTCGAACGAGAACGTGGCAACCTTCATCAAGGCGCTGGTGCTGGACCTGCCCGAAGGGGAAGACGTGAACTTCCGTGCCGGTGGCTACATCCAGATCGAAGCGCCGGCCCACCAGGTCAAATACACCGATTTCGACGTTCAGGAAGAATACCGGGAAGACTGGGACAAGTTCAATCTGTGGAAGTATGAGTCGGTGGTCACGGAACCCGTGGAACGCGCCTACTCGATGGCCAACTACCCCGACGAAAAGGGCATGATCATGCTCAACGTCCGGGTTGCCACGCCGCCCCCGGGCAGCGAAGGCATCGCGCCGGGTCAGATGTCGTCCTTCATCTTCAACCTGAAGCCGGGTGACAAGGTGACCATCTCTGGTCCGTTCGGCGAATTCTTCGCCCGCGAGACCGAAAAAGAGATGGTGTTCATCGGTGGTGGTGCGGGCATGGCGCCCATGCGCAGCCACATCTTCGACCAGCTGAAGCGCCTGAAGAACAAGGATCGCAAGATCAGCTTCTGGTACGGTGCCCGCTCCAAGCGTGAGATGTTCTTTGTCGAGGACTTCGACCAGCTGGCAGCAGAGTTCCCGAACTTTGAATGGCATGTCGCCCTGTCGGACGCCCTGCCCGAGGACGAATGGACCGGCTACACCGGCTTCATTCACAACGTCCTGTTCGAGGAATACCTCAAGAACCACCCTGCCCCGGAAGACTGCGAATTCTACATGTGTGGTCCGCCGATCATGAACCAATCGGTGATCAACATGCTGCTGGATCTGGGCGTGGACCGCGAGGACATCATGCTGGACGATTTCGGCGGCTGATCCCCCGGATTTTCAGCGGGCCCCGGCCCGCCTCACAAAGCTCTGACGCGAAACCTGCACCCCGGGTTTCGCGTTTTTCGTTTCCGCGTTTTCCTTGCCTATTTTTCATCCCGGACATATACGCGCGACTATGTTGGATAGCTCTCAGAACCGCCCCGAATTGCCGCCCGAGATTGCGCGCCGTCGCACCTTCGCGATCATTTCGCACCCGGACGCGGGCAAGACCACTTTGACTGAAAAGTTCCTGTTGTACGGGGGTGCCATCCAGATGGCCGGACAGGTGCGGGCCAAGGGCGAAGCGCGGCGTACGCGCTCGGACTTCATGCAGATGGAAAAGGACCGCGGGATCTCTGTTTCCGCTTCGGCGATGTCCTTTGACTTCGGCAATTTCCGGTTCAACCTTGTCGACACGCCCGGCCACTCGGACTTCTCGGAAGACACCTATCGCACGCTGACGGCGGTTGACGCGGCGGTCATGGTGATCGACGGGGCAAAGGGTGTGGAAAGCCAGACCCAGAAGCTGTTCGAAGTCTGCCGTCTGCGCGACCTACCGATCCTGACGTTCTGCAACAAGATGGACCGCGAAAGCCGGGATGTGTTCGAGATCATCGACGAGATCCAGGAGATGCTGGCCATCGACGTGACCCCGGCCAGCTGGCCGATCGGTCAGGGTCGCGACTTCCTGGGCTGTTACGACATCCTGCGCGACCGTCTAGAGCTGATGGACCGGGCCGATCGCAACAAGATCGCCGAGAGCATCGAGATCAACGGCCTAGACGATCCCAAGCTGGCCGAACACGTGCCCGAGCACCTGTTGGAGCAATTGCTGGAAGAGCTGGAAATGGCGCGCGAGCTGTTGCCCGCGCTGGATCCGCAGGCGGTTCTGGAAGGTCATATGACCCCGATCTGGTTCGGCTCCGCCATCAACTCGTTCGGCGTGAAGGAACTGATGGACGGGATCGGCGCCTATGGCCCGCAACCGCAGGTCCAATCGGCGCAACCGCGTGAAATTGCGCCCGAAGAAAAGAAGGTGTCGGGTTTCGTGTTCAAGGTTCAGGCCAACATGGACCCCAAACACCGCGACCGCGTGGCCTTTGTGCGCATGGCCTCGGGCCACTTCAAGCGCGGCATGAAGCTGACCCATGTGCGTTCGAAGAAGCCGATGGCCATCTCCAACCCGGTGCTGTTTCTGGCGTCAGACCGGGAACTGGCCGAAGAAGCCTGGGCCGGTGACATCATCGGCATCCCGAACCACGGGCAACTGCGCATCGGCGACACGCTGACCGAAGGCGAAGCGCTGCGCGTGACCGGCATCCCGTCCTTTGCGCCGGAACTGCTGCAGGGCGTGCGCGCAGGCGATCCGATGAAAGCCAAGCACTTGGAAAAGGCGCTGATGCAATTCGCCGAAGAAGGCGCGGCCAAGGTCTTCAAACCGTCCATCGGTTCGGGCTTTGTGGTGGGCGTTGTCGGCCAGCTGCAATTCGAAGTTCTGGCCAGCCGGATTGAAATGGAATACGGCCTGCCCGTGCGCTTTGAACCCTCGCAGTTCACCTCGGCCCGCTGGGTCAGTGGGGACAAGCAGGCGGTGGACAAGTTCGTCAACGCCAACAAGCAGCACATCAGCCACGACCATGACGGTGACATCGTCTACCTGACGCGCCTGCAATGGGACATCGACCGCGTTGTGCGCGACTTCCCGGACGTTACGCTGAGCGCGACCAAAGAAATGATGGTCTGATCACCGAAAACCCGTAAGTTGAACCTGCAATGGATATTGAAGACACGATTTATCCCGGTGGGTTCTTCTCCCTGATGCAGGCACTGGAACGCAAGGAGCCCCCGTATGAGGGGGCTCTGGACGTTCTGCCGGACGCACAGGCCGATCTGTCGGTCCTGCGTGACACCCTGTTGTCCCAAGACCTGCCCCGCGTCGAGAAGGCCCATCGCTGTGACGCGGCGGGCAAGATGGCGGAATACGGGCACGAGTTCCGCGGCCGCAGCCGGTTGCTGGCCATACACGCCATGTGCATTGCCGTCTTGCGCCGCCATCCCGCCCCCCCTGAAGCCGTGCAGCTTTTCCTCAGGCTCTGGCGCGAAGAGGGCCGCTTTCTGGCCTCTGAGCTGCCGGTGCGGTGGCTGATTTCGGCCGCCACCACCTTTGCCGATCATGGTGAAACCTTCGACCAGCGCAGCGGCGGCATGGGGCTGTCGATGCTTTATGACCTGATCAAGCTGCATGACACCGAACGCCGGATTTCCGGCCGCCCCAATGATCACGCCTTTGCCCGCCTCAAGAAACGGGACACCAATCACCCGCTGGCCTTTGACATGGTGCCCTATTCGCTGGAGCACGGGGATCTGGACCGCAACATGCTGGCACGGCTCTGGCGGCTGGCAGAGAGGGACGACGTGCTGCAACCGCTGGGGTTCCGTATGCTCCGTCTGGTGATGCACGACCGGCGCACCGTTTTCGCCCGGATGCAGCGCTACAAACCGCGGAGAACACCAGATGAATGAGCCCGCCCTTGCCCGCTGGGGTCTGGTGTCGACCATCAAGGCGCCCGCTGCCGACATTCTGGCCTTCGCCGCCTATCATCTGGAGCGCGGGGCACACCGGCTGTACCTCTATCTGGACGAACCGAACCCGGACGCCCAGCCGCATCTAAAAGCCCACCCGAAGATCCGCGTGACCGACTGCGATGCAACCTATTGGAAGCGTCACCACAACAAACGCCCGGACATGCACCAGCCCCGCCAGACCCTGAACGCATCGCACGCCTATCGCCGCAAGGCCGATGTGGACTGGCTCATTCATATGGATGTGGATGAATTCCTGTGGAGCGACAGGCCCCTGGACGCTGTGCTGGCAGAGCTTGCACCCGATGCGCTATGTGCCCGGGTACGCCCGATCGAGGCCCTTTCGGGCGACGGCGGAGCCTACAAGGGGTTCATCCGCAATGCCCGTCAGCGCGACACGATTGTCCGGCGGATCTACCCCACCTTCGGGCAATATGTAAAAGCGGGCTTCCTGAGCCACGTTGCCGGCAAGCTTTTCGTCCGGACCGGTCTGGGCCCTCTGACCTTCAAGATCCACAACATCTATCGCGAGGATGAGGAAAACCCCGGTCAGGTGGAACTGGACACCGTGGACCTGTGCCATCGGCATGCTGGCGAGTGGCAGGATTGGCTGTCCCACTACCGGTATCGCCTGCAAAAGGGATCCTATCGACCGGGCCTTGCCCCATCAAAGCCGCGGGACAAGGGCGGGCTCAGCATGCACGAGCTTTTGTCCGCCATCGAAGCAGAAGATGGTGAGGCCGGGCTGCGGGCCTTCTATGATGAGCTGTGCGCCGACTCACCCCAATTGCGCGAACGGCTGGACCATGAAGGCCTGTTGCGCCTGCGTGACCTGAACTTGACCCACCTGAGAGCGAAACACTTCCCCGAGTTCACGGATATTGTTGCCAGATAGGCAACAGTATTGCCCTATTTGCCTGCGACAGTGACTTCATTTGACGGCGCAGTGCAACTTTGCTATCTCCGCCCCGAGCCAGATTGTGCAGTCTGCACAGGGTCATCCGGACCCGGCTCCCTCCAGATGCGCGGGCCAGGTCAAAGTGTCCGCATGACGCGGAAACACATGACGAAATTCTCTGATCTGAATCTGAACCCCAAGGTTCTCAAAGCCATCGACGAAGCCGGTTATGAAACGCCGACCCCTATTCAGGCGGGTGCGATTCCCTCTGCCCTGGAAGGCAAGGACGTGCTGGGCATTGCCCAGACCGGAACCGGTAAAACGGCCAGCTTCACGCTGCCGATGATCACGCTTCTGGCGCGGGGACGTGCGCGTGCGCGCATGCCGCGCTCGCTGGTGCTCTGCCCCACGCGTGAGCTGGCAGCACAGGTGGCCGAAAACTTCGACACCTATACAAAACACCTGAAACTGACCAAGGCACTGCTGATCGGTGGTGTCTCGTTCAAGGAGCAGGATGCCCTGATCGACCGCGGCGTCGACGTGCTGATCGCGACCCCGGGCCGCCTACTGGACCACTTCGAACGTGGCAAGCTGCTGCTGACCGGCGTGCAGATTATGGTGGTGGACGAAGCCGACCGGATGCTGGACATGGGGTTCATCCCCGACATCGAGCGCATCTTCTCTTTGACGCCCTTCACCCGTCAGACCCTGTTCTTCTCCGCCACCATGGCGCCCGAGATCGAGCGGATCACCAACACCTTCCTGTCGGCCCCGGCCCGGATCGAGGTTGCCCGTCAGGCCACCGCCTCGGAAACCATCGAACAGGGTGTGGTGATGTTCAAAGCCTCGCGCCGGGACCGTGAGGCCAGCGAGAAGCGCAAAGTGCTGCGCGCGCTGATTGATGCCGAAGGTGACAAATGCACCAACGCCATCATCTTCTGCAACCGCAAGACGGATGTGGATATCTGCGCCAAGTCGCTGAAAAAATACGGCTATAACGCCGCGCCCATCCACGGGGATCTGGACCAGTCGCAGCGCATGCGCACTCTGGACGGCTTCCGCGACGGTGAAATCCGCCTGCTGGTTGCCTCGGACGTGGCGGCACGTGGCCTGGACATTCCTAGCGTCAGCCATGTGTTCAACTTCGACGTTCCCGGACATGCCGAAGACTATGTTCACCGGATCGGCCGCACCGGTCGTGCCGGACGGGAAGGCAAAGCCTTCACCATCTGTACCGGACGCGATGAGAAGGCCTTTGACGCTGTTGAAACCCTGATCCAGAAACAGATCACCCGGGTCGAAAATCCGGTCAAACCAGTCAAGCCGGTCAAGCCGGCGAAACCTGAAAAACAGGTTGCCGACAACGAACAAACCCCGCCCGAGAAGAAGCAGCGCGCCCCGCGCAGCGAAAACAAATCCTCCGGGCGCCAGTCGCGCGCTGGCCGTGGCGGCGACAACACTGTTGTGGGCATGGGCGATCACCTGCCCAGCTTCATCGCGCTGAGCTTCGAAGAGCGCCGCGCGGGCTGAGGACAGCCCCCAATCTTCACACGTGATTTTCGCGCTCCGGTTCCCACCGGGGCGCGTTTTGATTCAGGCATATGACACCCACTATGCAATTTCGGTATATCGGGTCTGCCGTATTGTCCGATGTGTTTGTAAGCGGCTGGGTCTAAAGGACCGATAACAGACACTTATCCGCGACAAAGGCGAAACGATGACCCAGTTCGACCTGCCTGTCCTGTCCCAGGACGAAATCCGTGACATCCAGAACCGCGCATCTCAGATGCGGGGTGAAGCCATGGCAAAAGCCCTGCGCCACCTGTTCCTGGGCCTGGCCCATGCACCGGCACGCCTGATTTCGGTTCCGACCTGCGCCCGCCCGCTGCGATCCTGATCGGAAGCTCTGGCCCCTCCGGGGGCCAACGCGACCTGCTTCAAAGGTCGCTGACAGGAAATGAGCGTGGGCGGCATCGCCGCCCTGCCCTGCCCTGCCTCAGCGCATACGGCTGATTACCACCGTCACTTCCGGCTTCTTGCCGATCTCGGACTGTGCCGACTGACGCGCGATCCGACGCAAGCCTTCCTCAAGCTTGTCATCATCTGCCAGCGTCTTCGGGTTCGCCCGCATCAGGAACTGGTTCAGATCCTCTTCCAGAATCTCCACCAGCGCAGCGTTGGACGCCCCGGTTTCCGCGATGCCCTTCAGGTCGCACCACGGCTCGCCCAGAGGTTCGTCCTCTTCATCCAGGATGACCGTCACCACCACATGGCCGTTCAGCGCCATGCGGATCCGGTCCCGGACGACCCCGTCCAGCGCACCGATCTTGATGCTGCCGTCCAGATAGGTGCGGCCGGTTTCCACGTATTCCGCAACCTTCGGGGCATCGCCGCTTAGGTCCATCATCATTCCATTGACCGCAACCGCACTGGCCCGCCCCTTGGCTTCGGCCACACGGGCATGGGCTCGCAGGTGGCGGTGTTCGCCATGCATCGGCACAACCATCTTCGGGTCGATCAGATCGTGCATATGCTCCAGATCGGGCCGGTTGGCGTGGCCCGAGACATGATAGAGGCCAGAGCTGTCATCAACGACGTCCACGCCCTTTTCGCTGAACTGGTTGATGATGCGGATCACACCGCGCTCATTGCCCGGAATCGTCTTGGACGAGAAGAGGAACAGATCCCCCTCCTTGAGCTCAAGGCCGCGATATTTGCCGCGCGCCAGCTGGGCCGAGGCCGCGCGCCGTTCGCCCTGTGATCCGGTCACGATCAGCATCAGATGCTCACGCGGGACGTCCTGCGCCTCGTCCGGGCCGATGACCGGCGGGAAGTCACGCAGAACACCGGTTTCGATGGAGGCTTCGATCATCCGACGCATCGCACGTCCCAGCAGCACAACCGACCGGCCGGCGCGCTGACCGGCTTCGGCCAGCGTTTTGACCCGCGCCACGTTGGAGGCAAAGGTCGTGGCCACGACCATGCCCTCTGCTTCGGACACAAGGCGGGTGATCTCCGGTCCTACCTCGGATTCCGAACGGCCCGCATGGCGCGAGAATACATTGGTGGAATCACAGATGAGCGCCTGAACCCCCGGTTTGGCAATCTCACGCCACATATCGGGATCAAAGGGTTCGCCCACCACCGGGTTGGCATCCACCTTGAAGTCGCCCGAATGCACGACGCGCCCCGCAGGCGTATCAATGACCAGACCCGCGCTTTCCGGGATCGAGTGAGAGATCGGCGCAAAGCCCACGCGGAATGGCCCGGCTTCGATGGTTTCAGGCCAGGCCGACGCCGTGCGCACGGTTTCCTCGGAATAACCTTTTTCGTCCATCTTGCGGCGCGCGATATTCGCGGTGAAGGCCCGAGCATAGATCGGCGCGCCCAGCTTTTCATACATATGCGCAACGGCGCCCACGTGGTCTTCGTGGGCGTGGGTGACAAAAATCGCCTCCAGCCGGTCGGCACGGTCCTGCAGCCAGGTCATATCCGGGAAGATCAGGTCCACGCCGGGGGTGGTGTCCATATCGGGGAAGGCAACCCCCAAATCGACCAGGATCAAGCGTTCCTGATCCGGTTTGCCATAGCCGTAGACATAGGCGTTCATGCCGATTTCACCTGCCCCGCCCAGGGGGAGATAGATCAGTCTGGCGTCGCTCATCCTCAGTTTCCGTTCTCTTTATTGTACTGATGGATGATGCGCAGACCCTGCATGGTCAAATCATCCTCGAAGGCGTCGAACAGATCCGCCGCCTGTTGAAACAAGGGGGCCAACCCCCCGGTTGAGATCACCTTCATCGGCACCTCACGTTCAGCCCGGATCCGCTCGCAGAGCTCGCGCACAAGCCCCACATAGCCCCAGAACACACCTGATTGCATACATGCAACCGTATTGGTGCCAATCACCTTCTGCGGCTTGGAAATATCCACATGCGGCAGCGCTGCTGCGGCCTGGTGCAGCGCCTCAAGGCTGAGGTTCACGCCGGGCGCGATAACGCCCCCAACATAGGCCCCGTCCGAGGCCACCACATCAAAGGTGGTGGCGGTGCCGAAATCCACCATAATCAGGTTACCGCCATAAGCCGCAAACCCTGCCACGGTGTTCACCAAACGGTCCGGCCCGACCGCGGTTCCCTGGTCCACCCGGACATCACAGGGCAGCAGGCAATCGGGTTTGCCCACCACATAAGGGCGCGTGTTGAAATAGCGATCAGCCAGAACCCGCAGGTTGAACACCACGCGCGGCACCGTGGACGAGATGATCATGTCGGTGATGTCGGCTTCGATCCCCTGCAGGCGCATCAGCGTGTTCAGCCAGACATAATACTGGTCCGCCGTGCGCTGCCAATCGGTGGCGGTGCGCCAGGTCCCGATGAAATTTTCCCCGTCCCAAATGGAAAACACCGTATTCGTGTTGCCACAATCGACCGCTAAAAGCATGGAGATCGGCCCTTTCGTTCAGAAAAATACGTCCGCCGCAGGAATGCTGACACGGCCCTTGGCGGTGTTTAGGACAAGGTTGCCCTGCGCGTCCACGGTCTCGAACGTTCCAACCGTTTCCGACGTTGCGGTGCGAGCGGTAATCACCTCACCCAGCTTCGCCGCGCGGGCCAGCCAGGCGGTGCGGATGGGTTCAAATCCGTAGGTGGTGAATTGAGCCTCATAGCGCGCGTAGGCTTCGGCAAGCGCCTCAAGAAACTCCTCGGGCGTAACCAGTGCGCCGGTTTCGGGCAACAGTGCCACGGGCCAGACCGATCCCGGCTCCAGCCAGTCGGCGTTGGGCGTGTTTCGCAGGTTGACACCGACGCCGATAGACAAATGGGTGACATCGCCCCCCTTGCCCATGCTTTCCAGCAGAATCCCCGCCAGCTTGCCACCGTTCAGCAGCACGTCATTGGGCCACTTCAGGGACAGGCCTTCGCTGCGGCCCGACACCGCGACGCAGGCGTCGTAGAGCGCAAGTGCGGTCACAAAGCTGCGCAAGGCGGCCTGATCCGGCGCACCTTCGGGACGCAGGACCAGGGTGGCCGCGAAATTTCCTTCGGGGTCTTTCCAATCCCGCCCGCGCCGACCGCGCCCCTTGGTCTGCCGCAAGGCCAGGATCCATTCCGGGCCGGACAGTTCGGGCGCGATCCGCTTTGCTTCGTCCAGGGTGCTGTCGACTTCGTCCAACACCCGTTTGCCATATCCCTGCGGCCAGCTCATACCTTGATCCTCCTACGGCAAAAGGCCCGATCCAATGACCGGGCCTTGCCAAATTTCATGTAAAACGGATCAGTTGACAAGCGTCGCTGCTGCGGCTGCTGCCGCGCCTTCGACACCGAACATGTTCACGATCCCCAGCACCATCACAGCAGCGGACGCCATCAGGAAGCCCCAGAGGACCGGCGAGCTGTTGCTTTCAAGCTCTTCGCCCTCTTCGCCGAAGTACATGTAGTAAACGATGCGCAGGTAGTAGAAGGCCCCGATCACCGATGCGATCACACCGGCCACTGCCAGCCATGCCAGACCCGCGTCATAGGCGGCGCGCAGCACATAGAACTTGCCGAAGAAGCCCAGCATCGGCGGCACACCAGCCAACGAGAAGAGCAGGATCAGCATCGCCAGCGCCTTGGCCGGTTCACGCTTGGCATAGGAGTTCAGCGCGGTGATGTCGGTCACCGGCTTGCCGTCCTTTTCCAGCATCAGGATGAAGGCAAAGGTGCCGACGTTCATGGTGACGTAGATCGCCATGTAGACCAGCAGAGCCTGCACACCGAACTGCGTGCCCGCAGCCAGGCCCATCAGCGCGTAACCCATGTGGGCGATGGACGAAAACGCCATCAGTCGCTTGATGTCGCGCTGGCCGATTGCCGCCACGGCCCCCAGGAACATCGACAGCAGCGACAGCAGAGCGATCACCTGGCTCCAGTCCGCTACGGCCAGGCCGAAGGCATCGTGCATCACGCGGGCGAACAAACCCATCGCCGCCATCTTGGGCGCGGTTGCAAAGAAAGCGGTGACCGGAGTGGGCGAACCCTCGTAGACGTCCGGCGTCCACATGTGGAACGGCACGGCGGACACCTTGAAGGCCAGGCCGGAGATCAGGAAGATCAGGCCGAACAGCAGACCCAGGGTCACATGACCATGCTGCGCGGTTTCGATGATGCCCGAGAAGAGCGTGGTACCGGCATAGCCATAAACCAGCGAGGCACCATAGAGCAGCAGACCCGAGCTGAGCGCGCCCAGCACGAAGTACTTCAGGCCGGCTTCGGTGGATTTCACACTATCACGGCGCAGCGAGGCAACCACGTAAAGCGCCAGCGATTGCAGTTCCAGACCCATGTAGAGCGCCATCAGGTCACCGGCGGAGACCATCATCATCATGCCGACAGCGGCCAGCGCCACCAGCAGCGGATATTCGAAGCGCAGCAGGTCGCGGCGCGCCATGTAGTCCTGGCTCATCACCAGCACCGCAGCGGCGCTCAGCAGGATGGTCACCTTGGCGAAGCGGGCAAAGCCGTCATCAACGAACATGCCGTTGAAGGCGACATTGGTGCCCTGCCCGGTCGTGGCAATCCAGATTGCCAACACGGCCATCAGGCCACCGGTGGCCCAGACCAGCGGAACGCCCAGCTTGTCCTTGCCGGTATAGACCGCCGCCAGCAGCGCGAACATCGCGAACAGCGCCAGGACGATCTCGGGCAGGATTACGGATAGATCAGCTTGGATCATGTCTTCCAGGCTCCTTAATGCGACGCGGCCATCTTGGGCGCAGCATAGTCACCTGCTGCGGCCAGAGAGGCGTCAAAGTTCGAAATCAGCGCTTCGGTCGACGGGCCGATGATATCGGTGACCAGCGCCGGGTACACACCCAGCAGCAGGGTCATCACCACCAGCGGCGCAAAGATCAGACGCTCGCGCGAGTTCATGTCGGTGATCGCCTTCAGGCTCTCTTTGATCAGATCGCCAAAGACCACCCGGCGGTAAAGCCACAGCGCGTAACCGGCCGAGAAGATCACACCGGTTGCCGCCACTGCCGCCACCCAGGTGTTGACCTGGAACACGCCCATCAGCGTCAGGAATTCGCCCACGAAGCCGGAGGTGCCCGGCAGGCCGACGTTGCCCATGGTGAAGAACATGAAGACCAGCGCATAAGCAGGCATCCGGATCACCAGACCGCCATAGGCGTCGATGTCACGGGTGTGCATCCGGTCATAGATCACGCCCACACAGAGGAAGAGCGCCGCAGAGATGAAGCCGTGGCTGAGCATCTGGAAGATGGCGCCGTCGATGCCCTGCTGGTTGGCTGCAAAGATGCCCATGGTGACAAACCCCATGTGCGCGACCGACGAATAGGCAATCAGCTTCTTCATGTCTTCCTGCACCATCGCCACCAGCGAGGTGTAAACGATGGCGATGGCCGACATCCACAGGATCAGATCCGCCATGACCTCTGCCCCGACCGGGAACATCGGCAGGCTGAAGCGCAGGAAGCCGTAGCCGCCCATCTTCAGCAGGATCGCCGCCAGCACAACCGAACCCGCGGTCGGTGCCTGAACGTGCGCGTCCGGCAGCCAGGTGTGCACCGGCCACATCGGCATCTTCACCGCGAAAGAGGCGAAGAAGGCCAGGAACAGCAGCGTCTGCATGCCACCCAGGATGTGGATGCCCAGGATCGAGAAGCTTTCCGAAGCAAACTGGTGCGTCAGCAGGGTTTCGATGTCGGTGGTGCCTGCATCGGCAAACATCGCAACCATCGCCACCAGCATCAGGACCGAGCCCAGGAAGGTATAGAGGAAGAACTTGAAGCTGGCATAGATGCGGTTCGCACCGCCCCAGATGCCGATGATCAGGAACATCGGGATCAGGCCCGCTTCGAAGAACAGGTAGAACAGCACCAGATCCAGCGCCATGAAGACGCCCAGCATCAGGGTCTCCAGCAGCAGGAAGGCGATCATGTATTCCTTGACGCGCGTCTTCACATCCCAGCTGGCCAGAATGGTCAGCGGCATGATGAAGGTGGTCAGCATCACGAACAGCACCGAGATGCCGTCAACGCCCATCTTGTATTTCAGGCCCAGCAGCCATTCCCGCTCTTCCACCATCTGGAAGCCGGTATTGTTGGGATCGAACCCGGTATAGATGCCGATGGACACCAGGAAGGTGATCGTGGTGGCAAACAGGGCCGCCCATTTGGCATTGCGTTGCGCCGCCTCATCCTCGCCGCGCAGGAACAGCGCGAGGATCACCGCGGCCAGGGCCGGGATGAAGGTGACGATAGAAAGGAGATTGTCCATCAGTGCGCTCCTCCGCCGATCGACATCCAGGTAACCAGGGCGGCAATGCCCAGCACCATCCAGAAGGCATAAGTAAAGATGAAGCCAGACTGAGCCCGGCCAGCAAGGCGGGTGAAGAAGGGCACGATTCCCATCGCGACACCGTTCAGGAAGCCGTCGATGGTTTTGCCGTCACCGCGTTTCCACAGGAAACGACCCAGAGCAACAGCCGGTTTGACAAAGATCGCGTCATACAGCTCGTCGAAGTACCATTTGTTCAGCAGGAACTGGTACAGCGGCTGGAAGTTCTCGGCCATGCGTTTGGGCATGGACGGGTTCCAGATGTAGAACCACAGCGCCATGATCAGGCCACCCAGCATCGCGATGAACGGAGACACCTTGACCCATTTCGGGGCATCATGGGCGTCATCCAGCACATGGTTGTCAGGAGCGATATACAGCGCGCCCTCACCCGGCTTGCCCGCGAATTTGACCGCGTGGGCATCGCCCTTGTCGCCGCCACCGCCATGACTGTCAGCCGAGGCCTCGGCCACAGGGATGCCATAGAACTTGGCAACGTTTTCGGTGTAGCCGAAGAACGATTTGTACCACAGCATACCCGAGAACACGGCCCCCAGCGCCAGGACGCCCAGCGGGATCAGCATGACCATCGGGCTTTCATGCGCGTGGTCATGGGTGTGCTTGTCGCCGCGCGCTTCGCCATAGAAGGTCAGGAAGATCAGGCGCCAGCTGTAGAAGGACGTCATCGCCGCCGCAATGACCAGCATCCAGAAGCCATAGCTGGAGCCGCCGGCATAGGCGCTTTCGATGATCGCATCCTTGGACAGGAAGCCGGCAAAGCCGAAGGTGGTCAGCGGAATACCGACACCGGTGATGGCCAGCGTACCGATCATCATCGCCCAGAAGGTATAGGGGATCTTCTTCCGCAGGCCGCCATAGTTGCGCATGTCCTGTTCGTGATGCATCGCGTGGATCACCGAGCCGGCGCCCAGGAAGAGCATCGCCTTGAAGAAGGCGTGGGTGAACAGGTGGAACATGGCCGCCGAATACATGCCGACGCCGGCCGCAACGAACATGTAGCCCAGCTGCGAACAGGTCGAATAGGCGATCACGCGCTTGATGTCGTTCTGAACCAGGCCGACAGTGGCGGCGAAGAAGGCAGTGGTCGCACCCAGCACGGTGATAAAGGCGGTCGCGTTTTCGGCATATTCCATCAGCGGCGACATGCGGCAGACCAGGAACACGCCCGCGGTCACCATGGTTGCCGCGTGGATCAGCGCCGAAACCGGGGTCGGGCCTTCCATCGCGTCCGGCAGCCAGGTGTGCAGGATCAGCTGTGCCGATTTGCCCATCGCGCCCACAAACAGCAGGAAGGCGATCAGGTCGGCCGCATTCCAGTCAGTCCACAGGAAGGTCACGACGGTCTCATCCAGCTGCGGGGTCGCGGCAAAGATGTCCGAGAAGTTGATGCTGTCGGTCAGCAGGAACAGGGCAAAGATCCCCAGCGCGAAACCGAAGTCCCCCACACGGTTGACGATGAAGGCTTTCATCGCCGCCGCGTTGGCGGTCGGTTTGCGGTAGTAGAAGCCGATCAGCAGGTAGGAGGCAACGCCCACGCCTTCCCAGCCAAAGAACATCTGGACCAGGTTGTCGGAGGTCACCAGCATCAGCATGGCGAAGGTGAAGAACGACAGATACGCGAAGAAACGCGGCTTGTAGCTTTCGCCCGGGCGCCACTGCGGATCGTGATCCATGTAGCCGAAGCTGTAGAGGTGCACCAGCGAGGACACGGTGGTGATCACGATCAGCATGATCGCGGTCAGACGGTCCAGGCGGAACTGCCACGCGGTCGACAGCGAACCGCTTTCGATCCAGCGCAGGATCTCGATGGTTTGGGTGTGCCCGTCAAAGGTCAGGAACACGATCCAGCTGAGCAGGGCCGACAGGAACAGCAGACCGGTCGCGGTCCACATGGCGGCCTTTTCACCGATGAACTTCCAGCCGAACCCGCACAGCAGCGAGCCCACCAGAGGGGCAAAGAGGAGTGTGGTTTCCATGATGTCCTTACCCCTTCATCACGTTGATGTCTTCGACCGCGATGGTGCCACGGTTGCGGAAGAAACAGACCAGGATGGCCAGACCGATGGCGGCTTCGGCGGCAGCAACGGTCAGAACGAAGAGCGTGAAGACCTGGCCCACCAGATCGCCCAGGAAGGACGAGAAGGCGACGAGGTTGATGTTCACCGCCAGCAGCATCAGTTCGATGCTCATCAGCAGGATGATCACGTTCTTGCGGTTCAGGAAGAGCCCGAAAATGCCGATGACGAACAGCGTCGCCGCGACGGTCAGATAATGTTCAAGTCCAATCATTGGATCACAGCCCCTGCCCCGGTTTCACGTCCTTGAGCTCCATCGCCTTGGCCGGGTCGCGCATCATCTGGGCGACGACGTCCTGACGCTTGACGTCCTGGCGATGGCGCAGGGTCAGCACGATGGCGCCGATCATGGCCACCAGCAGGATCAGGCCTGCCAGCTGGAACAGAAGGAAATATTGGTCATAAATGATGAGGCCAAGCGCCTCGGTGTTGTGGCGATCGGCGGGCACCGGCTGAGCCAGATGCTCGGCCGCGCCATGGGCGCTTTCCCAGGCACCGAAGGCCATGACGAACTGCATCAGGATCACCAGACCGATGAGCAGCGCCAGCGGCATGTAGCGCGCCATCTCGGCCTTGAGTTCGGCAAAGTCCACATCCAGCATCATCACCACGAAGAGGAACAGCACCGCGACCGCCCCCACGTAGACGATGACCAGCAGCATGGCGACGAATTCCGCGCCCAGCAGGACAAACAGCCCCGCTGCCGAAATGAAGCTCAGGATCAGCCAGAGCACCGAATGCACCGGCTGACGGCTGATCACAGTGAACAGCCCCCCGGTGATCGCGCTTATGGCGAAGAGGTAGAAGGCAAATACGCTCATGTCTCGTCGTCCCCTTTGTCGTCCAGGACCTGCTGCGCCAGTTCCAGCGCCCGGGTCATGGCCGGGATGCCGGCAAAGACCGACATCTGTCCGATCGTTTCCACGATCTCTTGTTTCTTCGCGCCGGCTTCCAGCGCGTGTTTCACGGTCTGGCGCACGGCCGTGTCGGCCTGCGCGCCCTGCATGGTCAGCCCCGCCAGTGTCAGCAGCAGCCGCGTCTTGGCATCCAGACCGTCCTTGTTGACGGTGTTGCCGAACATCATTTCCATGACCTCTTTGGGCATGGTCGGCCACAGCGCCTCAAATCCCTTGAACGCATCCGTGGGCGAAAAGTTTTCCAGCGCCGGGTTCAGCGCCTTGGCCATATCGTGGGCCTGGGCCAGCATGGCCTCGAAGGGGTTCTTCGGATCGGTCATCTGTACGGCGCGTCAATTTCCAGGTTGCGGGCGATCTCGGCTTCCCAGCGTTCCCCGTTGGCAAGCAATTTGTCCTTGTCATAGAACAGCTCTTCGCGGGTTTCGGTGGCGAACTCGAAGTTCGGACCTTCGACAATTGCATCCACCGGGCAGGCTTCCTGGCAGAAGCCGCAGTAGATGCATTTGGTCATGTCGATGTCATAGCGCGTGGTGCGGCGGCTGCCGTCTTCGCGGGGTTCCGCGTCGATGGTGATCGCCTGCGCCGGGCAGACCGCTTCGCACAGCTTACATGCGATGCAGCGCTCTTCGCCGTTGGGGTAGCGGCGCAGCGCGTGCTCGCCGCGGAAACGGGGCGACAGCGGCCCCTTTTCATGCGGGTAGTTCACGGTCGCCTTGGGCGAGAAGAAATACTTCAGGCCCAGTTTCATGCCGACCCAGAAATCCTGCAGCAGGAAGTATTTGGCGGCGCGGGTGTAGTCGATGTTAGCCATGGATCAGCCCCCCGTCGTCCAGCGTGCAAACGCACCCCAGAACCAGTCGAATTTTGCAGCGAAGGAAACGAACACAACCCAGAACAGCGAGAACGGCAGGAACACTTTCCATCCCAGACGCATCAGCTGGTCATAGCGGTAACGCGGGGTGATCGCTTTGACCATCGCGAAGAGGAAGAAGAAGAACGCCATTTTCGCGACCATCCACAGCACGCCGTCGGGCAGGCCCGGGATCGGCGACAGCCAACCGCCAAAGAACAGCAGCGTGGTCAGCGCGCACATCAGGAAGATGGCGATATATTCGCCCGCCATGAACAGCAGGAACGGCGTTGCGGAGTATTCCACCTGGTAGCCGGCCACCAGTTCCGATTCCGCTTCCGGAAGGTCGAAGGGCGGGCGGTTGGTTTCGGCCAGCGCCGAGATGAAGAACAGGAAGACCATCGGGAAGTGCGGCAGCCAGTACCAGTTGAACAGGCCCAGGTTGCCGTCCTGCGCGCGCACGATGTCACCGAAGTTCATCGACCCGGTCGACAGGATCACACCGATGATGATCAGGCCGATGGACACCTCGTAGGAAATCATCTGTGCCGCGGACCGCAGCGAGCCCAGGAACGGATATTTCGAGTTCGAGGCCCAGCCGCCCATGATCACGCCGTAAACCTCAAGCGAGGACACCGCGAAGACATAGAGGATGGCGACGTTGATGTCGCTGAGAACCCAGCCGTCGTTGAACGGGATTACCGCCCAGGCGATCATCGCCAGCACGAAGCTGGTCAGCGGCGCCAGGATGAACACGGTGCGGTCGGCCCCGGCCGGGATGACCACTTCCTTGACCACGTATTTCAACGCATCCGCCACCGATTGCAGCAGGCCGTAGACGCCCACGACGTTGGGGCCCCGACGCATTTGGACCGCGGCCCAGATCTTGCGGTCCCCGTAGACGAGGAACAGAAGCGAAATCATCACGAAGGCAACAACTGCAAGCACTTGCGCCAGTATCAGTATGGCGATGCCGCCTGGGGTGTTAAAGAAATCAGCCATAGGTCCTCACACCGTGGGTATTCCGTTTTCCTCGCAGCCCGCGACCACGACTTCGGCGTCGATGGTGCGCAGACCGCGCGGCAGGGCGGGCGAAATGGTATACACCGCATCTGCGGTCCAAACGCCCCCTTCTTGGTTCAAATTCGTGCGCAGGTGCCGAGCGAAGCCGTAGCCCCGGATCAGCGCATATTGTGCGGCCGCGCATTCCGCATAGTTGTCCACGTCATGCGGGCCCAAGGCCCCGGTCATCGAGACGTGAAACTGCACCAGATCACCTTCCAGCAGGCTGGTTTCGACCCCCATGTAGTCCGGTTCGAACCGCGTCACCTGATCTGTTTGTGCCGGTTCACAGGCGGCCAGCATCAGGGGCGTTATGAGGGCGAAGCGAACCATCACTCTGCTGCAATCTTCTCCGCGCCGCGCGCCTTGGCCATTGCCGAAAGCTCGGCCATGACCTCGGATGCCCGCGCAATCGGGTTGGTCAGGTAGAAGTCCTTTACCGCCGGCAGGAAGTCGGCCTTGCCCAGGCTGTCCAGCTCCAGGGCTTCGCCTTCGTTTGCCGGTACGGTGTCGATCTGGGCCAGATGCGGAACCTCGGACACCAGCGCCTGACGCAGCTGCGCCAGCGAGTCGTAGCCCAGCGTCGCGTCCAGCTCGGCGCTCAGCGCGCGCAGGATCGCCCAGTTTTCCTTGGCATCGCCCGGCGCAAACCCGGCGCGCATCGCCAGCTGCGGGCGGCCTTCGGTGTTCACGAACAGACCGTTTTCTTCGGTATAGGCCGCACCCGGCAGGATCACGTCAGCGCGATGGGCACCGCGGTCACCGTGGCTGCCCTGATAGATCACGAAAGCACCTTCACCGATTTCAACCTCATCGGCACCCAGGTTGTAGATCACTTCGGCACCATCGATGGCCGCGTCCAGGCCGCCTTCGGTCACTGCACCGATGTCCATCGCCCCCACACGGGCGGCGGCGGTGTGCAGCACCAGCAGCTTGGAGTCGGTATCGGCGGCGAATTTCTGAGCATGGGCCAGAACCGCCAGGCCATCGGCCTCACGCAGGGCGCCCTGCCCCACGATCACGACAGTGTCCTTGCCCAGGGCGCCGGAATGGTCGCCCGTGTGCAACGCTTCCAGCGCGGCGCGGTCGGTGCCCAGATGCGTATAGTCATAGGTCAGATCAACCGCCTGACCGACCACACCAACTGTTGCGCCATTGATCCACGCCTTGCGGATCCGCGCGTTCAGCACCGGCGCCTCGTCACGCGGGTTGGTGCCGATCAGCATGATCGCCTTGGCGGTGTCGATGTCCTCAATCGACGCGGTGCCGACATAACCGGCCCGGTTGCCGATCGGCAGGCGCGCCTTGTCGGTGCGGCATTCGACGTTTCCGCCCAGGGCGTCCACCAGTTGCTTCAGCGCAAAGGCCGCTTCGACCGGGGCCAGATCACCGATCAGACCGGCGATTTTCTTGCCCTTCATCGCAGCCGCGGCAGCGGCCAGCGCTTCGCCCCAGGAGGCGGGCTTCAGCTTGCCATCAACGCGCACATAGGGACGGTCCAGACGCTGACGGCGCAGGCCGTCCCAGACAAAGCGGGTCTTGTCCGAAATCCATTCCTCGTTCACGCCGTCATGGTTGCGCGGCATGATGCGTTTGACTTCGCGGCCCTTGGTGTCCACGCGGATGTTGCTGCCAAGCGCGTCCATCACGTCGATAGTTTCGGTTTTGGTTAGCTCCCACGGACGGGCGGTAAAGGCATAGGGCTTCGACGTCAGCGCACCAACCGGGCACAGGTCGATGATGTTGCCCTGCATGTTGCTGTCCAGCGTCTGGTTCAGATAGCTGGTGATCTCGGCATCTTCACCGCGCCCGGTCTGACCCATCTGCGTGATGCCCGCAACTTCGGTGGTGAAGCGGACACAGCGGGTGCAGCTGATGCAGCGGGTCATCGCGGTTGACACGAGCGGCCCCAGGTCCAGATCGTCCACCGCGCGCTTGGCTTCCTTGAAGCGGCTGCCCGACAGGCCATAGGCCATCGCCTGGTCCTGCAGGTCGCATTCGCCGCCCTGGTCACAGATCGGGCAATCCAGCGGGTGGTTGATCAGCATGAATTCCATCACGCCTTCGCGGGCCTTCTTGACCATGGGCGAATTGGTCTTGACCACAGGCGGCTGGCCTTCGGGACCGGGGCGCAGGTCGCGCACCTGCATGGCACAGGAGGCGGCGGGCTTCGGCGGGCCGCCCACAACTTCAACCAGGCACATGCGGCAGTTGCCGGCAATCGACAGGCGCTCATGATAGCAGAAGCGCGGCACCTCGATCCCGGCCTCTTCGCAGGCCTGGATCAGGGTCATCGACCCGTCCACTTCAATCTCGGTTCCGTCAATGTTGATCTTGCGGAGGTCAGACATGGTCTATTTCGCCCTCAGTAAAACGCCGATCGCGCTGTTATTCTCGATTTCCGCGCGTCCGAACGCACAGAACGTTTCCGGTTGCTCGTAGCGGACACCTTTGGAAGCCAGAAACGCCTCACCCTTGGCGCGCATCCGTGCTTTTTCGTCGTCCGATTCGATGTAATCTTTGATTTCGCTGTCCGTGTAGCCCAGTGCGTTGGCCCGCGACTTGAGCTTGCGCAACTCCGACAGTCCCCGAAAGAACCGGGGCGCCAGGCTGTCACAGTGATCTGCAACTTCCTTGGCCAGGGCGACCGCAAACAGCGGCTCCTCAATCTCGGCCACATCGCTGAGCGACGGCTTGGCCTGCGCAGCCAGCGGGACAGATGCGAAGGACGCCAGCGACAGGGCAACCGCAGGCAGGATCAGGGCATGTTTCATCGGTCTCTCCTTGGTTTGGGAGAGAGCAGCGCGCGCAAAAGCGCCAGTGCTATTCAATAGCAAGGCGCCCAGACGGCCGTGATATGCCCGGTTTCCGCTCACGGATTACACGTCCCCATCAGGACCAGCGTGTCCTTGTTCAAGGTCAGCGGCGTATCCAGATCAACGGGGTCCTGATCCCAGATGATCTGCGACGTGCCGTAGTTTTCGATGCAATAGGTGGTCGACGTGTGATGCGCGGCCTGGCGTGCGCCCTTGTCGGACTGGCTGGCGCGCTGGATCTCGGTAACGAAGCGGTCGCGTGCGGTCTTCTTGTCCACCGCCTTGGTCTTGGCCGGGAAATAGAACCCGTCATAAAGCTGGCGGTTTTCGGTGTTGGCGTTGCACGCGGTCAGGAACAGACCCGACAGGCAAACCCCGGCCAGCACGGCAAGGCGCTTGCCCGTCCGACCTGTTCCGATTGTGTATTTTGCCGTAAGTGATGTCATTGCTCTGCTCGTCTGCCGTTTGTTGTTCAGATCCGGATCATTCCGCCGCCATCGCACCCATGCGGCCGGTTTTTTTGGCCTTGATGCGGTCTTCGATCTCTTCACGGAAGTGGCGGATCAGGCCCTGGATCGGCCAGGCGGCCGCATCGCCAAGGGCACAGATGGTGTGGCCTTCGACCTGTTTGGTCACGCTCAGCAGCATGTCGATCTCTTCGATCTCTGCCTCACCTTTCACCAAGCGGTCCATGACGCGCATCATCCAGCCGGTGCCTTCGCGGCAGGGGGTGCACTGGCCGCAGCTTTCGTGCTTGAAGAATTTCGCCAGACGCCAGATCGCCTTCACCACATCGGTGTTCTGATCCATCACGATCATGCAGCCGGTGCCGAAGGACGATTTGTTTTCGCGCATCCAGTCGAAATCCATGATCGCATCTTCCAGCGCATGTTTCGGCAGCACCGGGCAGGACGCGCCCCCCGGAATGATCGCTTTCAGGTTGTCCCAGCCGCCGCGGACGCCGCCGCCGTGCTTTTCGATGATCTCACGCACCGGCATGGACATGGCTTCTTCGAACACGCAGGGGGTGTTCACGTGGCCGGTCAGGGCAAACAGTTTGGTGCCCGCGTTGTTCGGACGACCGAAGGACGAAAACCATTCCGGACCGCGACGCAGGATGGTCGGCACGACCGCAATGGATTCCACGTTGTTCACGGTGGTCGGGCAGCCATAAAGGCCCGCGCCCGCCGGGAACGGCGGTTTCATCCGGGGCATCCCCTTCTTGCCTTCCAGGCTTTCGATCAGGGCGGTTTCCTCACCGCAGATATAGGCCCCTGCCCCGTGGTGCAGATACAGGTCGAAGTCCCAGCCGGATTTGGCGGCATTCTTGCCCAGCAGGCCCGCGTCATAGGCTTCGTTGATGGCGTTCTGCAGCGCCTCACGTTCGCGGATGTATTCACCGCGGATATAGATGTAGGCCGCGTGCGCCCCCATCGCGAAAGAGGCAATCAGCGCCCCTTCGATCAGCGTGTGCGGATCGTGGCGCATGATTTCGCGGTCTTTACAGGTGGCGGGCTCGGATTCGTCAGCGTTGATGACCAGATAGGCCGGACGACCGTCGCTTTCCTTGGGCATGAAGGACCATTTCAGACCGGTGGGGAAGCCCGCACCACCGCGTCCACGCAGGCCGGAGTCCTTGACCTGCTGGATGATCCAGTCACGACCGTTCTGGATCATGCCTGCGGTTCCATCCCAGTGGCCACGGGCCTGAGCGCCCTTCAGCGAGCGATCATGCATGCCATACAGGTTGGTAAAGATGCGGTCCTGGTCCTTCAGCATGTCTGCCTACCTTTGACTGTCCTGACGCAAGCGCCAGAGTTGAAAAATGTTGACCAATGCATAGATCAGACCTGCAAGTGCCGCGAGGTCGAAGAGCAGAGCATAGCGTCCCGGTAGCCCCAGCGCGGGGCCAACGAAAAGCGACAGAACCAGCCACACCACGATTGTCCCGGCAATCACCAGGGACACATGTCGCCCTTTCTGGGCAATGGCTTTGTCCTGTTCTTCGCTCATATGGTCCGTGTTCATTTCTCCCCGCCGAAGCGGGAAGCGTTATTCGTAAATGCCGTCTTTCTTGGCACGTTTGGCAAATTCGGTCTCTTCACCCGCTGCCAGCTTGGCCGCCTGTTCGATCCAGCCGTCGCGTTCGATGCGGCCCTTGAACTTCAGGCGGCTGTCGACCCACGCGACATGCGCTTCGGTCCAGGCTGCGATCTGGTCGAAATGGAAGAAGCCCAGTTCGTTCAGCGTCTGCTCCAGCTTGGGGCCAACCCCTTTGAGCAGTTTCAGGTCGTCCGCCCCGCCTTCGCGCGCGGTGCTCAGGGTCTCGGGCTGATCGCCTTCGGGGTCGTCTGCACTTGCTGCAGCCTCAGGGTCGAAATCCGCGTCGTCTTCGTCAGAGGCAACGTATTTCCATTCACCCTTGCGCGCAGCCAGCTCTTCCTGACCCGGCAGGGTGGCAGAGGGCTTGATCAGCGGTTCGGACGACGGCGCGGCAGCCGGTTCTGCGGGCGCAGTGGGCGCTTCTGCGGCGGCGGCTGGCGCCGCTTCGGCCGATTTGCCGGTGACCCAGGGCGTCAGGATCGGAACCTCGGTCCCGTCGATGCGCTTGATGGTGTCGCCAATATCGGTGGCCAGCTGGACCGAGGCGTTATACTGTGTTTGGCCGCTGTCGAACTCGGTCAGGCAGACCAGTCCGTCCTTGGGCTCTGCGGCAAAGCGGCCGTTCTGCGGTCCCGGAACCGGAACCTTGCCAGCGGCCAGTTCGTCCAGAATCTCACCGAAACGCGCGGCGGTCAGGTCTTCGTAGTAGTCCTTGCCGATCTGCGCCATCGGGGCGTTCGTGCAGGAGCCAAGGCATTCCACCTCTTCCCAGCTGAACTTGCCATCCGCAGACAGGGCATGCGGCTTGTCGGCGATCTTCTCACGGCAGACCGCAATCAGGTCCTCTGCCCCGCAGATCATGCAGGACGTAGTGCCACAGACCTGAATATGGGCAACAGAACCAACCGGTTGCATCTGGAACATGAAGTAGAAGGACGCCACTTCCAGCACACGGATATAAGCCATGCCCAGCATATCGGCGACAGCTTCCATCGCAGGTTTGGACAGCCAGCCTTCCTGCTCCTGGGCGCGCCACAGCAGCGGAATCACGGCCGAGGCTTCCCGTCCTTCGGGGTATTTGGTCAGCTGCGCTTCGGCCCAGGCCTGGTTGGCGGGTGTAAAAGCGAAGCTTTCGGGTTGTTCAGCGTGGAGACGGCGTAGCATTAGCGGTCAATCTCTCCAAAAACGACGTCCATGGTGCCGATGATGGCGGCGACGTCGGCCAGTTGGTGGCCACCGGCCACGTGGTCCATGGCTTGCAGGTGCAGGAACCCGGGCGCGCGGATCTTGCTGCGGTAGGGTTTGTTCGACCCGTCAGCCACCAGATAGACACCGAATTCGCCCTTGGGCGCTTCGACGGCGGCATAGACTTCGCCCGCGGGCACGTGGAAGCCTTCGGTGTACAGCTTGAAGTGGTGGATCAGGCTTTCCATCGAAGTCTTCATGTCGCCGCGCTTCGGCGGGGTCAGCTTGCCGCGGGCCAGTACGTCACCGGTGGCCTCTTTCAGCTTGGCAATCGCCTGACGGATGATCGACAGCGACTGGCGCATCTCTTCCATGCGGACCAGGTAGCGGTCATAGCAGTCGCCGTTCTTGCCAACCGGGATCTGGAAGTCGAATTCATCGTAGCATTCATAGGGCTGCGCACGACGCAGGTCCCATGCCAGACCGGAGCCACGCACCATCACGCCCGAGAAGCCATACTTCTGGATGTCGTCTTCGGTCACGATGCCGATGTCGGCATTCCGCTGCTTGAAGATGCGGTTTTCGGTCAGCAGGCCGTCGATGTCGTCCAGCACCGCCGGGAAGGTGTGCGACCAGGCCAGGATATCGTCCAGCAGGTCATCGGGCAGATCCTGATGCACCCCGCCCGGACGGAAATACGCCGCGTGCAGACGCGCGCCACAGGCCCGTTCGTAGAAGATCATCAGCTTCTCGCGCTCTTCAAAGCCCCAGAGCGGCGGCGTCAGAGCGCCCACGTCCATGGCCTGCGTGGTCACGTTCAGCAGGTGGTTCAGGATGCGGCCGATTTCCGAGTAGAGAACCCGGATCAGCTGGCCGCGACGCGGCACTTCGGTGCCGGTCAGCTTTTCAATGGCCAGACACCAGGCATGTTCCTGGTTCATCGGAGCCACGTAATCCAGCCGGTCGAAATACGGCAGGTTCTGCAGGTAGGTCCGGCTTTCCATCAGCTTTTCGGTGCCACGGTGCAGCAGGCCGATATGCGGGTCGCAGCGTTCCACGATCTCGCCGTCCAGTTCCAGAACCAGACGCAGCACGCCGTGCGCCGCCGGGTGCTGAGGACCGAAGTTGATGTTGAAGTTGCGGATCTTCTGTTCGCCGGTCAGGGCGTCGTCGAAACCTTTGGAGCCGTCCATCAGTTTGCCCCCTCTTTCTCGTCACCCGGAAGGATGTATTCAGCACCTTCCCACGGGCTCATGAAGTCGAACTGGCGGTATTCCTGAACCAGCGATACGGGTTCATAGACAACGCGCTTTTGCGCTTCGTCATAGCGGACCTCGGTATAGCCGGTGGTCGGGAAGTCCTTGCGCAGCGGATAGCCGCGGAACCCATAGTCGGTCAGGATGCGGCGCAGGTCCGGGTGGCCGGAGAACAGGATGCCGAACATGTCGAAGACTTCGCGCTCGAACCAGTTGGCCGACGGGTGCACGTCCACGATCGACGGCACCATTTCGTCCTCGCGGATCGACACACGCAGGCGGATCCGCTGGTTCTGATACATCGACAGGAAGTGGTAGACCACGTCGAACCGCTTGGGGCGATCCGGGTAGTCGACACCGGTGATATCCACCAGCGAGGAAAACTTGCAGTTCGGGTCGGTTTTCAGGAACTCGACAAACCCCACGATATTCGACGGGGCCACGTCCACGTTCAGTTCGCCATAGGCGATGTCCCAACCGATCACGCAATCGGGGCGCTTGGCTTCCAGCAGGGCGCCCAGTTCGTTCAGTGCTTCAGTCATGCGTCAATTCTCCTGAAACCTTAGCGAACCAGCGTGCCGGTGCGGCGGATCTTGCGTTGCAGCTGCATCAGACCATAGAGCAGCGCCTCTGCCGTCGGAGGACAGCCAGGGACATAGATGTCCACGGGCACCACGCGGTCACAGCCACGCACCACGGAATAGGAATAGTGATAATAACCACCGCCGTTGGCGCAGGACCCCATCGAGATCACGTAGCGCGGCTCGGGCATCTGGTCATAGACCTTGCGCAGCGCCGGGGCCATCTTGTTGGTCAGCGTGCCGGCCACGATCATCACGTCGGACTGACGCGGGGAGGCGCGCGGCGCGATCCCGAACCGTTCGGCATCATAACGCGGCATGGAGGTGTGCATCATCTCAACCGCGCAGCAGGCCAGACCAAAGGTCATCCAGTGCAGCGACCCGGTGCGGGCCCAGTTGATGATGTCTTCGGCCGACGTCAGCAGAAAACCCTTGTCCTGCAGCTCGGCGTTCAGCGCCTGCGTGACAACTTCCTTGTCGACACCCGCGGTGTTGGATCCCGTCATCACTCCCATTCCAGGGCTCCCTTCTTCCACTCATAGGCGAAGCCGATGGTCAGAACCGCCAGGAAAATCATCATGGACCAGAAACCCAAGTCGCTCATGTCCCGGAAGCCGACGGCCCAGGGGAACAGGAATGCGATTTCAAGGTCGAAGATGATGAACAGAATCGAAACCAGATAGAACCGGACATCGAACTTCATCCGCGCATCATCGAATGCGTTGAACCCGCATTCATAGGCGCTGACCTTTTCCGGATCGGGATTTCGGACCGCCAATACGACAGCTGCGAGGATTAGGACAATTCCAAGGCCGACGGCGACGGCCAGGAACACGAGAATAGGGAGATATTCCCTAAGCATGTCTTCCACGAGTGGCTCCTTTCATACGCGCAACCGCGCGCAGCGGGGTAGCTGCTTGATCTAGACCGGGTTTATCGCTGCACCGTGTCAGGGTCAACCAAGGCGGACCAGATAAACAGGAGTTGAAGCGCTTAGTTCAAGGACCCGAGACGCTTCACCGCACCCCTGTTTCTGACCTGCCCTTGGGAAATGTTCGAACATGTCGCCCGGTCCGGCAGAATCGTAACTTTTTTGCGACGGGTCAAACACATGCGGCAAACCGCATGTCATGCGAGTCGCGCAGGATCAGCCCGCCTGGTTTTCCCGCATCGGGTCGGCGATCTTTGCGTCGGCTTCCGGCTCGCTCCAGTCGCACAGGATCAGCCCGCCTTCGGTGCGGCACCAGTCCACATGCAGCCAGTGCTCGCTGCCGTCCTGGCCCGCGACGCGCACTTCCATGCCGCCCTGCATCTGGGCTTTCTGGTCGTCGCTCAGGCTGCAACGTGGCAGATGCGCCAGACCGCTGGCCCCGGGCCCGAAGCCGCGCAACATGCCCCGGTTGGCAAACAGCAGATCGCCGTTGGCGTCATGCACGCTCAGCGCCACCTTCCGGCTTTGGGCCAGAGCCGCGATGATGCGGTCCGCCTCATCCATGGCGTGCAGCAGCCCCTGCTCTTCGGTCCGAAGCAGCTTCAGATCTATCTTGTTGGCAACAAGATCCGCCATTTCGGCCAGATAGCTGACCTCTTCATCTGTCCAGTCCCGGGCGCTTTCCGACAGGGCGCAGACCGCGCCCACGACATGTCCGTCCCCAAGCACCAGCGGCACACCCAGGTAAGCCCCGGTCTTGCTGGCCGCGACAGCGGGCAAAGACTGCAGCCACGCCACATTGGTGGCGTCGGCCACCCGCACGGGATGTTTCAAATTCACGGTGTGCTGGCACAGGGTCTGCTGCATGGGAATGACGCGGTCATTGCGATCTTCCAGTTCCGTCGCGCCAAGGGCGTAGAGGACCTGCTTGTCCACCACGCTGATCAGACAGCAACTGCACCCCAGTTTTGCCTGAACGGACTCGGCGATTGCGTCAAAATCCGTGGTTTGCGACTGAGGGGAACCAAATCCGGCCATTCTGTCTCCAATTCCTGCTTTTCAGCAGCGCTCGTTATGAGAATTCTTCTATCAACTCGTAATCGGGAAAAAGCCAATACCAACCCCCGAAAGAGTAACGCAAGGGCAGGTTTCGCAAAAACAAAAAATGCCCGACACCGCTCCCTGCGGCGTCGGGCCTCAGGGGCCAGAAACCGGTCTCAGCGGACCCAGTTTGCCTTGCGCTTCTCGAAGAAGGCCGAAATCCCTTCCTTTGCTTCCTCGGTTTCCCAACGGTCCACAAGCGCCTGAATCGTGGTATCGATGATCTCGGCATCGATACGGGGCCCAAGTTCGCGGGTCAGCTGTTTTGCCGCCGCAACGGCACCCGGAGCGCAGTTCAGATAAGGGACAATTTCAGCCTCGACAGCCGCTTCCAGCTCTGCGGCCGGCACCGCGCGGGCCAGGAGGCCCAGCTCAACCGCTTCCGCCGCCCCGAACAGGCGCGCCGACATGAAGACCCGCCGCGCACGCGCCTCGCCCATCCGGGCCAGAACATAGGGCCCGATGGTGGCCGGAATGATCCCCAGCTTGGTTTCGGTCAGTCCCATCTTCAGATGGTCCGCACCAATGGCGATATCGCAGACCGACGCCATGCCGACACCACCGCCGAATGCATTGCCCTGCACCATTCCGATCAGCGGCTTCGGCAACGTGTTGAGCGCCTGCAGCATTTCGGCCAGCTTGCGCGCCTCGACAAAACGGGTTGCGGAGTCGGCGGCCATTTGCGCCTGCATCCAGGCCAAATCCCCGCCGGCGCAAAAGCTCTTGCCCGCCCCGGTCAGCACCACCACACGGATTGTCTCGTCGGCGGCAATATCATCCACCGCCTGCCGCAGATCGGTCAGCATCTGCGCCGACATGGCGTTGTGTTTCTCCGCCCGGTTCAGGGTCAGCCGGGCCACGCCCCGCTCATCCACTGTCAGGTCCAGCGTTTCATACATGTTGTTCTCCCTGCCCTCTCCATCTGCCGACCGTTTTCCGTCACGGAAAACGGGCCGGAATTTTTAAAAAATTCCGGGCTCACCCGGCCCGCATGGCCCGCGCCAAGGCGGCTGCGTCTTCCAGCACTGCCCGGTCAAGCCCAGTCTCATAGCCCTGCGCCTCAAGATGCGCCTGCACCGCTTCGGTCGCCACATTGCCGGCCGCCCCCGGCGCGTAAGGGCACCCGCCCAATCCGCCCACGGCAGCGTCGAACACCCTTACCCCCAAAGCGAGCGAGGCATCGATATTGGCCAGCGCCCGCCCGGCGGTGTCATGATAATGCCCCGCCAGCTTTTCGACCGGCACGACATCGCACACAGCGCGAAGCATCGCATCGATGCTCTCTGGCGTGCCCTGCCCGATGGTGTCCCCCAGCGAGATCTCATAGCAGCCCAGATCAAACAGGCGTTGCGCCACCTCGGCCACTTTCGCAGGTAGTGTCGGGCCGTCAAAGGGACAATCGCTCACACAGGAGACATAGCCCCGCACCGGCAGGCCGATCTGTTTCGCCGCCTCAAGGATCGGGATGAAGCGTTCGATGCTCTCGGCGATGGTGGCGTTGATATTGGCTTTTGAGAACCCTTCGGAGGCCGAGGCGAACACGGCGATTTCATCCGCTTTTGCCGCCACCGCGTCTTCATACCCGCGCATGTTGGGCGTCAGGGCGGCATAGCTGACGCCCCGGGCCCGTTTGATCCCGGCCAGCACCTCACCCGATCCGGCCATCTGCGGCACCCATTTGGGCGACACGAAGCTGGCCACTTCGATCCGGCGAAAGCCCGCGCGGCTGAGGCAATCGACCAGCGCGACCTTCTCGGCCACCGGAATCGCGCGCTTTTCGTTCTGCAGCCCGTCGCGCGGGCCCATTTCGAAGATCTCGACGAAATCCGCGCTCATTCCTCTTCCTCCAGCCGGACCAGCGCGGCGCCGGCCTCGACCTGATCGCCAGCGGCGGCGAGCACTTCGGCCACAACACCATCGCGCGCAGCGAGCAGCGAATGCTCCATCTTCATCGCTTCCAGAATAGCCAGCCTATCGCCTTCCTGCACCGCCTGCCCGGCTTCGGCGAACACCGCCTTGACCAGACCCGGCATCGGCGCCTCGATCATATTGGTATCACCACCTGCCGAGGCGTCCCGGTCCAGCGGGTCGATCACGTCAAACGCAATGCCATAGGCATCAAACACGGTGATGACCGAACCGGCCCACGCCACGCGGGGCATCCGCACGCCGCCGATGGTCCAACCGCGCCCGTGGCGCTCGGCCACGATGCTGGCCTCCCCCATCTGCCAGAGCTGCCGGTCAGCGCTTTCCACCTGCACGTCGATGTGAAAGCTTTCGCCCTGATGGGACAGCGTCACCGCCCGGTGGAGCGGCGCCCAGAGCGTAAAGCCACTGTCGGCCCCGGTGTCGACCAGATCCAGCGCCACCATGGCGGCGGCGACCTTGTGGTGCAGCGTCACCTCGGCCGGGGTGGTCAGCGCGTCGATATCCCGGGCGATGAGCCCCGTGTCCACGTCGCCCTTCGCAAAGCCTTCATGGGTCGCCAGGGCGCCAAGGAAGGCCAGGTTGGTCACCGTGCCGCCCACTTCGGTCTCTTCCAGCGCGCGCGCCAGCTGCGACAGCGCCACACGGCGGGTTGAGCCATGCACGATGACTTTGGAGATCATCGGATCATACCAGGGGCTGATCGTGTCGCCTGCGCGCACGCCGCTGTCGGCGCGGCAGCCGTCAGGAAACTGCAGATGGGTCAGCGTGCCGGTGGCCGGCAGGAACCCCGCGGGCACATCTTCGGCATAAAGCCGCGCCTCGAACGAGTGACCTGTGATGGTCAGATCCTCCTGCGCGGCGGGCAGGCTTTCGCCCGAGGCGACGCGCAGCTGCCATTCCACCAGATCGACGCCGGTGATGGCCTCGGTCACCGGGTGTTCCACCTGCAGGCGCGTGTTCATCTCCATGAACCAGAACCCATCCGGGCGCAGCCCGTCCGAGCCATCGACGATGAATTCGACGGTCCCGGCGCCCTTGTAGCCGATCGCCTCGGCGGCGCGGACACCGGCCTGCCCCATCGCCTCCCGCATCTCGGCGGTCATGCCGGGCGCCGGTGCTTCCTCGATCACCTTCTGGTGGCGGCGCTGGAGCGAGCAGTCCCGCTCGAACAGATGCACCGCATGGGTGCCATCGCCAAATACCTGCACCTCGATATGGCGGGGCTGCTGGATGTATTTCTCGATCAGAACGTCGGGGTTGCCGAAGGCCGTTGTCGCCTCACCCTGGGCACTTGCCAGCGCGTCGGCAAACTCGCCCGGAGCCTCAACCAGCCGCATCCCTTTGCCGCCGCCACCTGCGACAGCCTTGATCAGAACCGGGTAGCCAATTTTCTCTGCTTCCCCAGCAAGAAAGGCGGGGTCCTGATTGGTCCCGTGATAACCGGGCACGACGGGAACGCCCGCCTCTTCCATCAACGCCTTGGCGGCGTCCTTCAGACCCATCTTGCGGATCGCATCCGCCGAGGGGCCGATGAAGGTGAGACCCGCCGCCTCGACCGCATCCACGAAATCGGGGTTTTCGGACAGGAAGCCGTACCCGGGGTGAATCCCCTGCGCGCCCGTCTCCTGTGCAACGCGGATGATTTCATCCCCGCGCAGATAACTGTCCGCCGGAGCAGGCCCGCCGATGTGCACGGCCTCATCCGCCAGCGCCACATGTTTCGCCGCCGCATCCGCATCGGAGTAGACGGCCACGGTTTTCACTCCCATGGCTCGCGCGGTTTCCATGACCCGGCAGGCGATTTCACCGCGGTTGGCAATCAGAATTTTGTTGAACATTTCTTACACCTCAACTGCCAGATCTTCGATAAGTCGGAACCGTTCGCACAACAGCTCCATCTCGGGCTCAAAGCCCCCATTGCGCTCGAAATAGCGACGGTGATCGTCGCGCCATCCTTCGAGCGTGTCGTTCTCTCCCTCAGCCAACGCGAACGCCTCGGGGACGTCACGAAACCGGCGGATCGAGACCTCGACGGTTTCGATCACCAGGGCTGGCCGTCCATCCCATTCCAAAGCGATATCGCGGCGCCCAACCTTTGGCGTCTCGGGGCTGCCTTCCGGATAGTTACGAAGCGCGTCACAGGTTGCCGTTTTTTGCCCCGACCGCACCAGAGCCAGCAATTCCGCGCAAAGCGCGGCATTGTCGCCGAACTTGAAGGTCTGTGCGCCGTGATAGCGGGCCAATGCCTCTTGCAGGTCCATGACGATCACATCCGGAACACGCCGAAGCGCGTATCTTCGATGGGGGCGTTCAGGGCGGCGCTGAGCGACAGCGCCAGCACGTCGCGCGATTTGCGCGGGTCGATGATGCCATCATCCCACAGGCGGGCCGAAGCGTAGAGCGGATGGCTCTGTTCCTCGAACATCTCGATGGTGGGGCGTTTGAATTCAGCCTCCTCTTCGGCCGACCAGGCCCCACCCTGCCGTTCGATAGCGTCGCGCTTGACGGTGGCCAGAACGCCCGCCGCCTGTTCGCCGCCCATGACCGAGATGCGGCTGTTGGGCCAGGTCCAGAGGAACCGCGGTTGATAGGCACGACCCGCCATACCGTAGTTACCAGCCCCGAAGGAGCCGCCCACCAGCATGGTGATCTTCGGCACATTGGTGGTGGCCACTGCCGTCACCATTTTGGCGCCGTGGCGCGCGATGCCTTCGTTTTCGTATTTGCGGCCCACCATGAAGCCGGTGATGTTCTGCAGGAAGACCAGCGGGATCTTGCGCTGGGAGCAGAGCTCAACGAAATGCGCACCTTTCTGCGCGGCCTCGGAGAACAGCACGCCGTTGTTGGCGATAATCCCGATGGGGCAGCCCTTGAGATGGGCAAAGCCAGTCACCAGCGTCTCGCCAAAACGCGGTTTGAATTCGTCAAAGCGCGAGCCATCGACCAGCCGCGCGATTACCTCGCGGATGTCATAGGGCGTGCGCAGGTCGCCCGGCACCACGCCCAGGATCTCTTCCGGGTCATAGGCGGGCTCTTCCGGGGTGGCCCAGTTCACCGTCAGCGGTTTGGTGATGTTGAGCGATTGCACCGCGCGCCGCGCCAGCGCCAGCGCGTGGGCGTCATCCTCGGCCAGGTAATCGGCCACGCCGGAGAGGCGCGTGTGGACGTCGCCGCCGCCCAGATCCTCGGCGCTCACCACCTCGCCCGTTGCGGCCTTGACCAGCGGCGGACCGGCGAGGAAGATGGTGCCCTGTTCCTTGACGATAATGGTCACGTCCGACATCGCCGGCACATAGGCGCCGCCTGCGGTGCAGGAGCCCATGACCACGGCGATCTGCGGGATGCCTTTCGACGACATCCGCGCCTGGTTGTAGAAGATGCGGCCAAAGTGATCGCGGTCGGGGAACACCTCGTCCTGTTGCGGCAGGTTTGCGCCGCCGCTATCGACCAGGTAGATGCACGGCAGGTGGTTTTCCTCGGCAATCTCCTGGGCGCGCAGGTGTTTTTTCACGGTCATGGGGAAATATGTGCCGCCTTTGACCGTGGCGTCATTGCAGACCACCATGACCTCTTGCCCGTGCACGCGCCCGATGCCCGCCACAACGCCCGCCGCCGGGGCCGCGTTGCCATACATGTCATGGGCCGCCGTGGCACCCACCTCCAGGAAGGGAGAGCCCGGATCCAGCAGGTTTGCCACGCGCCGCCGCGGCAGCATCTTGCCCCGGCTTTCATGGCGCGCGCGGGATTTCTCGCCGCCGCCCATGCGGGCCGCCTCAGCCGCCTCGCTGATCTGGGCCAGCGCATCCAGATGCGCCGCGCGGTTGTTCTTGAAGCCCTCGGAGGAAGGCATGGCTTTGGATGTGAGTTTCATGGAGTTTCCTTTTTCAAGGGGAGGCGGCGGCTGAAGGCCAGAGTCGGAAAAAATGCGGAAAGGACCAGAATTGGGAACACCCAAACCGTCATCTTGGTCTGACCATTCTCAGCAACATAGTTCAGACCGGGAAAGAGCTTCGTCAGAAGCAACCCGGTCAGCATCAAAGAAAGTAATGTCAAAGGAACGCAGCGAAGAAGAAATCTGCGAACATAGGCGCCGTGGCTCAGATCAACGCGCCAAGCTATCCCACACGACCTACAATTTGCGGCCTGAGGCCAACCGCGCCTGCGCCCCGTCAGCTTTGATAAGGGAATTCCGCCACCACATTCCGGACAACGGCTTTGGAATTGAGCAGCGACCCAAGCGACAATGCGATCACTGGAAGTTATCGTCGAGTTCGTCGTCACCCGGCATCCTCCCCAGCTGCCCGCGCCTTCAGCTCCTTGCGGATCACCTTCCCGGTCACCGTCATCGGCAACGCGTCGAGAAAGGCGACCTCGCGGGGGTAGGAGTAGTGGGCAAGGCGGTCCTTGACCCAGTCCTGCAGCTCTTGCTCAGCCGGGGCAAAGCCGGGTTTCAGCACCACATAGGCCTTGACGATCTCCGTCCGCAGCGGGTCGGGTTTGCCGACCACACCAACTGTTGCAACGGCCGGGTGGGTCAGCAGGCAATCCTCGATCTCGGCCGGGCCGATGCGGTAGCCGGCCGAGGTGATCACGTCATCCTCGCGGCCCACAAAGCGCAGGTAGTCGCCTTCCCAGACGCCGCGGTCGCCGGTGATCAGCCAGTCGCCATGGAATTTCTCAGCCGTGGCCGCCGGCCGGTTCCAGTATTCCAGCATCATCGAGGCAGAGCCGAGACGCACGGCGACGTCACCTTCGCCATCGGTGAGCGCGCCGTTGGCGTCAATCACCGCAACGTCATGCCCCGGAACCGGTTTGCCGATGCATCCGGGCTGCGCCTGGAAGTCCACGCCACAGGAGGACACCGTCATGTTGCATTCGGTTTGACCGTAGAATTCATTGATATCCAGGCCGAACGCCTCGCGCCCCCAGGCCAGCATTTCCGCGCCCAGCGGTTCACCGCCGCTGGCGACCGATCGCAGACCGGGCAGGCCCTGCCCCGCGGCCCTGAGCATCCTGAGCGCGGTGGGCGGGAAGAAGACGTTGCGCACCCCTGCCCCGTTGATCAGGTCCACACAGGCCTCCGGCGTGAATTTGTCCAGCCGTGCGGCCACGACCGGCACACCCAGCGCCAACCCCGGCATCAGCACGTCAAAAAGCCCACCGATCCAGGCCCAATCCGCAGGCGTCCACAGGCAATCGCCCGCGCGCAGGTGGTCATGGCTGATCGACACGCCCGGCAGGTGGCCGGTCAGCACCCTGTGCCCATGCAGCGCACCCTTGGGGCTGCCGGTGGTGCCGGAAGTATAGATCAGGACAGCAGGCGTATCCGGGGTGGTTTCAGCAAAAGCAACGGGGTCGCCAGGCAGACCGGCCTGATCGACCATCACCGCCTCTGCCAGATCCCCCAGCAGATCGGCGCCTTCGGCATCGGTGAAGACAAAGCGCACCCCCGCGTCCCCCGCGCGCGACGCCAGCGCATCCCGTTTGAACAGTTTGAACAGGGGCACGGAAATGCCGCCGACCTTCCAGATCGCCAGATGCGCCGCCGCGCACCACGGTGACTGTGACAGCAGCACGCCCACCCGGTCCCCCGGCGTGATCCGCGTCAACAGATAGCGGGCCAGCCCGTCCACCATCTGTGCCAGTTCGGCGTGGGTCAGGTCACGCCGCTCTGTACCGGTCATGTCAATCAGCGCCAGCGCATCACCGGGATGATCCATCGCCTGCCGCGCCATGTTCAGCGTGTCGGGCAGGATCCAGTGGCCTTGGGCATCAAGGCCAGGAATTTTAGATGCAGAACACATGCACATATGCTCCCACGTCATAGCCGATATTCCGAATTTTCCCATACTTACCAATGGGAAAGCGGGAGGTCCTTTGATTCAGATCAGAGAATGTGTTGCCGCGCTCGCGCATGGTCTGCGTACCAAAAAGACTAAAGGTAAACCCACCATGAAACGCACGCTTTCCGCTTTGGCTATCACCACCGCCCTTGCCGTTCTCGCCGGCCCTGTGGCCGCGCAGTCCCAGGGGGACTGGACCGTGGGTGTCGGTCTGGGATACGTGAACCCCAAATCCAACAACGGGACCCTGGCTGGTGCAGCCGCAACCGTTGACGAAGATGTCCGCCCGACCTTCACCGTCGAATACTTCATCCGTGACAACCTGGGCATCGAGCTGCTGGCCGCAACCCCGTTCGAGCATGATGTCTCGCTGGGTGGTGCCGTCGCCGCGTCGGTCAAGCATCTGCCGCCCACCCTGTCGCTGAACTACCACTTCCCGACCCAGTCCAAGTTCAAACCCTTCGTAGGTGCCGGTATCAACTACACCACCTTCTTCGAAGAGACGACCGCACTGGGCACGCTGGAGCTGGATGACAGCATCGGCATCGCGCTGCAGGCTGGTGCAGACTACATGATCAGCGACCGTGGCGCGCTGCGCTTCAACGTGCGCTGGATCGACATCAGCACCGACGCAACCCTGAACGGCGCCGCCATCGGCACCGCAGAGATTGATCCGGTTGTGCTGGGCGTATCCTACGTTCACCGCTTCTGATCCCTCTTCGGGGACGGGCCGGATCTGCGGCCCCTCCTCCCTTTGAAAACGGGCCCGCGCATTCCCCTCGGTTGCGTGGGCCTTGTTCGTTTTACATGGTGCCCATCAGCTCACGGCCGATCAGCATCCGGCGGATTTCGCTGGTTCCCGCGCCGATCTCCATCAGCTTGGCATCGCGGAAGATGCGCCCGACCAGGTTGTCGTTCAGGTACCCTGCGCCGCCAAAGGCCTGCACCGCCTGGTGCGCCTGGACCATGGCCTGTTCCGAGGCATAGAGGCAGCACGCCGCTGCATCCTGGCGGGTCACGTCGCCACGGTCACAGCTTTTCGCCACTTCGTAGATATAGGCGCGGGCCGAGTTCATCGCGGTGTACATGTCCGCGATCTTCGCCTGCATCAGCTGGAAGTTACCGATCGGCTGGCCGAACTGCTTGCGCTCTTTCATGTAGGGCATCATTTCGTCCATGCAGGCGGCCATGATCCCGGTGCCGATCCCGGCCAGAACAACGCGCTCATAGTCCAGACCCGACATCAGAACGCGAACGCCCTTGCCCTCTTCGCCCAGCACGTTTTCAAACGGCACTTCGCAGTCTTCAAAGATCAGCTCAGCCGTGTTCGAGCCACGCATACCCAGTTTGTCAAAGTGAACAGAGGTCGAGAACCCTTTGAAATCTTTCTCAATAATGAAAGCGGTGATGCCTTTGGATCCTGCTTCGGGATCGGTCTTGGCATAGACGACCAGCGTGTCGGCATCCGGACCGTTGGTGATCCAATACTTGTTGCCGTTCAGGCGGTAGTGATCATTGCGCTTCTCGGCGCGCAGCGACATCGACACAACATCCGAACCGGCGCCGGCTTCGGACATGGCCAGAGCACCGACATGGTCGCCCGAGATCAGGCCGGGAAGGTATTTTTCCTTCTGCTCCTGGCTGGCATTCAGCTTGATCTGGTTCACACAGAGGTTGGAATGCGCGCCGTAGGACAGCGAGACCGAAGCGCTGGCGCGGGCGATTTCCTCAACCGCGATGGTATGCGCAAGATAGCTCATCCCTGCGCCACCGAATTCTTCGGAAACGGTGATGCCCAGCAGACCCAGCTCCCCCATTTCCTTCCACAGGTCCGCCGGGAAGGCGTTCGTCTTGTCGATCTCTGCCGCCATCGGCTTGACGCGCTCCTGCGCCCAGCGATGCACCATATCGCGCAGCGCATTCACATCTTCACCAAGATCGAATTGCATGTTGGCCATGAACATGAGGGGATCCTCCACCCTTTGATCCGAATTATTTGAACACTTGTTCATTTACATACGCAGCAGAACGATTCGCGTCAACCACGGCCGCTGCGGCGCGATGACCGCCCCCTGCAAGCGACGGTTAACAAAAGGAAAATCTCCGGGCCTGCCCGAAGATTGCCCCGGCTTCTTCGCGGATGTGCCTTATTGTGGACACGGCCGCGCATCAGGTTGGGGTCCGGACACACGCGACATGACCTGACCCACTACCATGCCCACCAACCTGATCATCAACGGGACCTTCTCTGCCGGCTCCACCGGCTGGTCCGGCACGGACCTGGAGACCAACCACCGCGAAACCGCCTATCTGCGGAACGGGTCCTCCAACCGCGTGGCCGAGATGGATGGACGGTCCGGCCAGACCACGGTCATGGAACAGAGCTTTTCGGTCTCAGGTGACGGTGAAATCGGCGGGACCTTCAATATCGACAGCGCATTGCGCAATGCCTCGCTGGGTCAGGCCGGTCAGGAAGGTTTCACGGTCGAGATCCTGGACAGCTCCGGCGGCAGCGTCGGGTCGATGACGGTTCTGCCGACAACCAATAGCTATTCCACCTATTCGATGGACGTGCTGTTCCCCTCTGCCGGGACCTACACGCTGCGCATGACCGAACTGGGGCCGAACAACAGCCTTGGCGCGATCATCGACAATGTGGAAATGCTGGTCTGCTTCTGTGACGGCACGCTGATTTCCACCCCCGAAGGCCCGCGCCCTGTCGAAAGCCTGCGCGTGGGCGACACCGTCACCACCCAGGATGGACCGATGCAGCTGCGCTGGATCGGACGCCGCAAGGTCGCCGCCCCGGATCGCGCAGAGAACCCCAAGCTGCACCCCGTGCGCATTGCCGCCGGGGCCCTTGGCAATGGGCTGCCCACACGGGATCTGCGGGTGTCCCGACAGCACCGTATGCTGTGCCAGAACAAGACGGTTTCGAACATGTTCGGCGCCGCATCGGTTCTGGTTGCCGCAATCCGGCTGGTTGGCCTGCCCGGCATCACGCTGGACGAAGACCCGGGAGAGGTCTGCTACTACCACCTGGCCCTGGACGACCATCAGGTGATCTATGCCGAAGACGCCCCGACAGAGAGCTTCCGCATCACGCGCACCTCACTGGCCAGCCTGACCGACGAGGGACGCGAAGAGCTGCTGACGTTGTTTCCCGATCTGTGCGACACAAATGGACCTGCCCGACGCGACGCGGCCTATATCCCGCCACGCCCCCGCCAGAAGTCGCTGATCCGCCGCATGGTCAAGAACCGCAAGGCCGTGGTTGCCACCGCCGCCTGAGACGGCGGGCGCGCTTATGCGCCCTGATACACCGCCCCAACCTCGGACCGGATGATGCGCGCGATCTGGGCGCAATCTTCCAGCGTGAAGGTCAGCGGCACCCGCATGTCCAGAATGCCGGCCAAAACACGATCACTCTCCGGCATCCGGGGCGTGTCGGCGTATTGCCAGCTGTCATAGCGTGAGGTGAAGGCCACGGGTTCAGGTGTGCCGAACCATTTCAACTCTACCCCGCGGACGCCGCAGCGTTGAACCACCTCCTGCACCTTCTCTGCCGACCAGTCCAACAGAAGGAACTGGATGGAAGAGCCGACAAAGACCTCTGGCTCGGGACGTTCGACCACGGTCAGGCCCGGCGTATCACGCAGCCCCTCTTCGACCGCCACATAGCGCTCGTTCCAGCGGGCGACCTGTGTGTCCAGATCCTGCAACTGCGGGCGCAGAATCGCCGCGCGCAGGTTGTCCATCCGGCCCGAGATGTTGGGCGTCACATATTTGACCCGTTCAAACACCTCAGGCGCCGGGGCCGCAAGGTGGCGCTCGTACAGCATGTAGGAGCCGGACAAAATGGTGGCCCGCGCCGCGATCTCTTCATCGTCAGTGATGAACAGACCGCCCTCGCCCGAGTTCACATGCTTGTAGGTCTGACAGGAATAGCAGCCGATCGCCCCATGCCGGCCCGACAGCACGCCGTTCCACGACGCCCCCATCGTGTGGGCGCAATCTTCGATCACGATGATCCCGGCGTCGTCGCAGATCTGCATCAGCCGGTCCATATCACACAGATGTCCGCGCATATGGCTGAGCATCAGCACCTTGGCCTGATCCGCCTTGGCGGCCAGATCCTGCAAGTCGATCGTCAGGTCCTCGGTCACCCCCACGAACACCGGCCGCGCGCCCACCGAGGCGATGGATCCCGGCACCGGGGCCAGCGTGAAGGCGTTGGTCAGCACCGCATCGCCGGGCTGCACCCCCACCGCGCGCAGCGCCATGGCCAGAGCATAGCCGCCAGAAGCCACCGCCAGACAGTATTTCGCCCCCATCTGGGCGGCGAATTCCTGTTCCAGCAAAGCGGTCTCGCTCAGCTCGCCCGCGGCGGTGTTGTAACGATGCAAGCGCCCGTTGCGCATCACATTGACAGCGGCCTCGATCCCCGCTTCCGGGATCGGTTCCTGCTGGGTGAAATTGCCAGTGAAAATCTCGGTCATGGGGTGTTTCTGGGTCAGCATCTGGCCCGGGTCAAGAGAGCGCGACACCTATTTGCAGAATCCGAATGAGGACAAAGCAAAGCGTGAAGCTGTCCCTCTCCACTGGCTCAGCCGATCAGATCGTCCACCATGTCCGGGAGGTCGGGATAGCGATGCAACAGAGCTTCGGGGGAGAGCGCCGCCATATCCTCGCCGGAGGGGCCGAACGTCACAAGGATCGAGGGCACACCCGCCGCCTTGGCGGTGTTGCGATCCGTGTCGCTGTCCCCCACCAGAAGGCAGTGCGCCGGATCGCCGCCCGCCAGACGCGCCGCTTCGCGCAGCGGGGCCGGATCCGGCTTGCGCACCGGCAGGGTATCCGCCCCGACCAGCGAGCCGAATTGCGTCAGCACCCCGAATTCGGTCATCAGCTGATGGGCCAGCGCCTCGGGCTTGTTGGTGCAGATCCCGACGCGATATCCCTTGGTTTTCAGGGTTTCCACCGCGTCCATCGCCCCGTCATAAAGGTAGCTGTGTTCGGCAATCGCGCCGCGATAGGCCTCCAGCAGCACGGCATAGTAGGAATCCACCGTCGCCTGATCAAAGGCATCCACCCGGCGCAGCCCTTCGGACAGCATCATCCGCCCGCCGCGCAAGGCAATCCCGGCATCGCGCCCATGTTCCAGCAGATCGCCATATCCCATCTGGCGGAAACAGGCGTTGGCAGCATTCAACAGATCCCCGGACGTGTCCGCCAAGGTTCCATCCAGATCGAAAATCACACTGCGCATTCCTGTTCCTTCCCCAGATTGGGCCAAGCGCAGTTGCACCCGGCCCTTCAGCGGATAAAACGGAGAGAACAGAAACTCAAAGGGAAAAACACCCATGAGCACAGCTCTCGTCATCCTCGCCGCCGGCAAGGGAACCCGGATGAACTCGGATCTGCCAAAGGTCCTGCACCCGATCGCCCAGGCTCCGATGCTGGCCCATGCGATGCGCGCGGGCCGTGCACTGGACCCCGAGCACACCGTCGTCGTCGCCGGTCACGGGGCCGAGCAGGTCACCAAGGCCGTGGCCGACATCGACCCCAGCGCCCAGGTGGTCCTGCAAACCGAACAGCTGGGCACCGCCCATGCGGTGGACATGGCGCGCGACACGCTGAACGGATTTGCGGGCGATGTCGTCGTTCTGTATGGCGATACCCCCTTCATCAGCCCCGATACCTTGGAGCGGATGCTGGCCGCACGGGCGGAAAACGATCTGGTTGTACTGGGCTTTGAAGCTGCGGACCCCGCGCGCTATGGCCGTCTGGTGATGCAGGGCGACAGCCTGGAAAAGATCGTGGAGTTCAAGGACGCCAGCGACGCAGAGCGCGCCATCACCTTCTGCAACTCCGGCCTGATTGCCTGTGACAACGCCACGCTGTTCGATCTGATCGCCAAGGTCGGCAACGAAAACGCCTCGGGCGAATACTATCTGACCGATGTTGTCGCCCTGGCGCGGGAACAGGGGTTGAAGGTCACCGCCGTCTCCTGCGATGAAAGCGAAACGCTGGGCGTCAACTCCCGCCGCGACCTGGCCGCGGCCGATGCCGTATTCCAGCGCACTGCGCGCGAGGCTCTACTGGATCTGGGCGTCACCCTGATGGCCCCCGAAACTGTCTATCTGGCCTTCGACACCGTGATCGGGCGCGACACGGTGATTGAACCCAACGTGGTCTTCGGCCCCGGTGTCACCGTCGAAAGCGGCGCCACACTCCGCGCGTTTTCGCATCTGGAAGGCTGCCATGTCAGCCGCGGCGGCGTGATCGGCCCCTACGCCCGTCTGCGTCCGGGCACGGAACTGGCCGAGGACGTCAAGGTTGGCAACTTTGTCGAGCTGAAGAACGCCGAGGTCGCCGAAGGCGCCAAGGTCAACCACCTGTCCTATATCGGTGACGCCAGCATCGGTGCAGAAACCAACATCGGCGCGGGCACGATCACCTGCAACTACGACGGCGTCATGAAGCACCGGACTGAAATCGGACCGCGGGTCTTCATAGGGTCGAACACCTGTCTGGTGGCCCCGGTCAAGATCGGGCGCGACGCCATGACCGCCACCGGCACCGTGGTGCAGAAAGACGTGGAAGCCGAGGCTCTGGCCATCGCTCGTGTGAAACAGGAAAACAAACCCGGTCGGGCGGTCAAATTGTTCGATATGTTAAAGGCTCGAAAGCGAAAACAGCAGGAGAACGCCTGAATTGTCCTAAAATTAACTTTAACTTTCGCTCAAAATCACAAAAGGCCAGCCCCCGAGGCTGGCCTTTTTGGTGATACGCCGCTCTGAACGGTCAGTCCCGGATGTAGAGCACATCCCCGTGGCTGGGCACCTGAACATACCGATGCGACGCCAGGCTGAACCCCATCTTGCGCATGTGCGCGTCGATGTCTTCGAACATTGCCCCGCCATCATACAACGGCACTTTGGAGACTTCGCATTTGCACTGGGCAAACATCTTCAGCCCGTCCCCCAGACCTTGCAGCACCGACAGTTCATGACCCTGCACATCGACCACCAGCATCGGACGCTGTGCCTTTGTCGGGTCCAGATCATGTCGCGCCAGGATATCCGGCAAGGTCCGCGTGGTCAGTTGCAGCACCTCCCCGCTTTCGCCGGCGTCGGGAAAGCGCTCTTTCAGCGTATCCGTTGCCTTGTGGATCGACGAGGAGGATCCATCGCCTTTGAAGCGGTGAAATTCTAGCTGATCCCCGGCGTCGGCAGACACCAGTGCATTTTCGGTCAAATGACGCGCCGCGCCGCTGCGATCGGCCAGGATCTTCTGCAACTCCGCATGGGTATCGGGGTCTGCCTCCACCCACAGCACCGTCTTGGCGCCGCAGTCTTCGTAAAAACCCGCATCTTCGGCCCAATGCGCGCCCACATGCACAATCAGGTCGATAGGCGCGCGCCGCTGCATCAACAGCTCATATTTGGAGGCGCGGAAATACTTGCGCCAGCTTTGCGGCACCAGTTTCTTGGCGTTCCGCTCCAGACCCTTGAGAAAGTGCATGCTGCTCTCCTGCAGTGTTTCGCCCCTCTTACCAGCCCCCTTGATCCGGGAAAAGGTGTGGCTATGCTGCGGCCTTCCGAAGTTTGCGAACTGGTTCCCTTCTCATGTCCGAAATCCTGCTTGATCAGATCCGCGCCCATGCTGACGCTGAGCGCGCCGCCGGTGCCGCCGCCTATCACAAGGCCGAACGCGAATATCTGGGCGTTCCCAATCCCGTCTTGAATGATCTGACCAAGGACTGGCGCCGCTCGCTGACCCTGGATCAGCGGTTGGAGGGTGCAAAATTCCTGTGGCAGACCGATATTCACGAAGCCCGGGTCGCCGCCGCCAAATTGTTTGCCCAGGCCCGGATCCGCCCTGATGATGCGGTGTGGGACCTGTTGGTGTCCTGGGTGCCCGACTTCGATGCCTGGGCCATCGCCGATCATGTCTGCGGGTCGCTTTCTAAACGGCTGATCGCTGACCCGTCGCGGCTGGACGTGGTGGAAAGCTGGACCCAGAGCGAGCACATGTGGACCCGGCGTGCGGCGATGGTCTGCACCTTGCCCTGGACCAAACAGAACAACCCCAAACCGGCGGAGCTGGAACAGCGCGATCGCATCCTGGGATGGGCGGCGGGCTATGTGCCTGACCGGGAATGGTTCATGCAAAAGTCCATCGCCTGGTGGCTGCGGGAACTCAGCAAGCATGACCAGGACCGGGTCCGCGACTTCCTGTCCGAGCACGGGCCTGAGATGAAGGCCTTTGCCCGAAAGGAAGCCGAAAAATACCTTAAGAACCCATCTTAAGAATCTGAAATCATTAAAATACGGGGTAAACCGTCACTTCGACCAGCTCGGTCAGCGGAACCCCGATCTGGCGCATCGCATCCAACGACATCCGGCTGCCCGCGGTCGACGCGCCCGGGATGGGCAGCAGGGTCACACGGACCTCCCCCCCGCCCGGACCAACAACGCGGGCGGGCTGTTCCTGCTGCACCAGCGGTGTTTCCAGCCACAGCCCCGGGCGGGCAGGATCCCCCAGTCCGGCCACGGTTTTTGCCGGCGCCGCAAGCGGCAGCGTCACGGGCGCAGAAGGCCCCGACGGCGGCAGCGGTTGATCCACGACGGCTTCGGGGGCTGCGGGCGCAACTGCGGCCGCCTCCTCTGCTGGCTGGCTGGTCGTCGATCTGGCAAAAGGTTGTTTCACGCGATCTGCAACGGAACGAACGGTATCACATCCGCCAAGCAGCAGACCGGAACACAGGAAAATCGCAATAGGGTATCTCATGCCCGCACCATAGCCGGGTGACCTGCCGCGGACCAGCGCCAAAGCCACATTGCCCTTGCCGTAGGCGCGTCCTCGCCTTACCTATTGCGGTATGACAGCTCCACTGGTTGACCCTTTCGCCCGCGCCATCACATACCTCCGGGTTTCCGTTACGGACCGGTGTGATTTCCGTTGTGTCTACTGCATGTCCGAGAACATGACCTTCCTGCCGAAGAAAGAGCTTCTGACGCTGGAAGAGCTGGACCGCATGTGTTCGACCTTCATCCGACTTGGCGTCGAAAAACTGCGCATCACCGGTGGTGAGCCGCTGGTGCGGCGGGACATCATGACTTTCTTCAACGGCATGACCCGGCATCTGGACAGCGGCGCGCTGAAGGAGCTGACGCTGACCACCAACGGATCACAGCTGACCCGCTTTGCCCAGGACCTGTACAACGCGGGCGTCCGCCGGGTGAACATCTCGCTGGATACGCTGGACGATGACAAATTTGCCAAGGTGACCCGCTGGGGCCGCCTGAAACAGGTCCTGAACGGCATCGACGCCGCACAAGCCGCAGGTTTGCGCGTCAAGATCAATGCCGTGGCGCTGAAAGGGTTCAACGAAGAGGAACTGCCGACGATCACCAAATGGTGCGCCGAGCGGGATATGGACCTGACCTGGATCGAAGTGATGCCCATGGGGGATATGGGGGACGAGGACCGCCTGGACCAGTATTGGTCGCTCAAGGACGTGCGCGCCGCCTATGCCGAGCATTACACCATCACCGATTTGGCAGAACGCACCGGCGGCCCGGCCCGCTATGTCCGTCTGGAGGAGACCGGCCAGAAGATCGGCTTCATCACGCCGCTCAGCCACAATTTCTGCGAAAGCTGCAACCGCGTGCGCCTGACCTGCACCGGTGAATTGTACATGTGCCTGGGTCAGGAAGACATGAAGGACCTGCGCTCGCCGCTGCGGGCCAACCCCGACAGCACGGAACAGTTGGAAGCCGCGATCCGTCAGGCCATCTCGCTGAAGCCCAAGGGGCATGACTTCGACTATTCCCGCCAGAAGGCCGATGGACAGATGTCACGCCACATGAGCCATACAGGCGGTTAAACCAAGGCTGTGGATAACTCACTAAATGGATTATCCACAAAAACTTACGGAAGAAAATTCATGTGGATAAAGTCCACAGAGGCACCATGGGCGAGACTGCGCTCATGACCTCGACCCCCACGCTTTATTCGCTCTATCGTTTCGCCACAACGCTGGCCACCCCCATCGCGAAACGCGCGATGACCCGCAAGCTTGAACGCCAGAATGTCGACCCGGACCGCATTCCCGAACGCTTCGGCCATGCCACCCAGCCCCGCCCCGACGGGCAGCTGATCTGGTTCCACGGCGCATCTGTCGGCGAAAGCCTGTCGGTGCTGACACTGATTGAGCGTCTGGGCGCGCGCCTGCCTTCGGCGCATTTCCTGATGACATCGGGCACCGCAACCTCGGCGGATCTTGTGGGCCGGCGCCTGCCTCCGCGGACCCGGCACCAGTTTGCAGCGATCGACGCCCCGGCCCCGGTGAACCGCTTTCTGGAGCATTGGCGGCCGGATGCTGCGATCTTTGTCGAAAGCGAATTGTGGCCCCTGACCCTGACCGAGGCGAAATCTCGCGGCGCAAGGCTTGCGCTGCTGAATGCCCGTCTGTCAGACAGTTCGGTGCGTAACTGGCAAAAATACCCGGATACAGCACGTTTCGTGCTGAACCATTTCACCACTTTCATCACCCAGAACAGCGATGCGGGCGAAAAGCTGCGCGCGATGGGCGCCGATCCCGCACGCATCCGGCCCGGCACCAACCTCAAGGCCAGCTCAGCCCCGCTGCCGGTTGATCAGGGCACGCTGGATCAAATCCGGGGTGCGCTGTCGGGTCGTCCGGTCTGGATCGCGTCCTCGACCCACCCCGGCGAAGAAGAGGAGGTGCTGAAAGCACATTGCGCCCTGCTGGCCCGACATCCCGATCTCTGCCTGCTGCTGGCGCCCCGGCACCCGGAACGGGGCACCGAAGTGGAACGCCTGATCCAGGCGCAGGGGCTGACCTGCGCCCGCCGCAGCACCGGCGATGCTTTGCAGAGCGACACACAGGTGTATCTGGCCGATACGCTGGGTGAGGTGGGCACATGGTACGCGCTGTCGCCCATCGTGTTTCTGGGCGGATCGCTCAAACCCATCGGCGGGCACAACCCGTTTGAACCTGCTCAGGCCGGCGCAGGCGTTCTGACCGGCCCCGGTGTGCAGAATTTCGCCGAAACCTTTGCTGCGATGCAGGCCTGCGGCGCAGCCATACAGGTGACAACCGCCCGCGATCTGGAAAACGCGGCAGAAGACTGGCTGACCAACCCGGCGGCACTGGACGCCGCGCGCCAAGCCGCGTCGGACTTCGTGGGCAGACAGGATCAAGCGCTTGATCGGGTGATCGACACGCTGTGTCAGGAGCTGCATCTGGATCTGCGCGATGCCTGAGCTGTTTGTCACCAATTTCAACCGCAACTTCACCGGAGTCTCTTCAACCGCGGCCAATGTGATCCGCCAGCAGGCCAAGGAGCTGGACCTCAGGCTGGTGGGCTACCCCCTGCCCGGCTGCCCCGACCCGATCACCCTGTCAGAGGCCCGCGCCCTGTCGCGCATGGTTCCGGCCGGGCGGTCGCACGTGATCTGGCACGTGCGTCGCAACACCGAGATGCGCGCCGCGATCTGGGCCCGTGATGTCCTGCGGCTGCCGATCCGGATCGTCTTCACCTCGGCCGCTCAGCGGCGACATTCGGCGCTGCCGCGTTGGCTGATCCGCCAGATGGACGCGGTGGTGGCCACAACCGAAGCCGCCGCAACCTATGTGCCCCATGTGCGCGCCGTGGTGCCGCATGGTGTAGATACCGATCTGTTCCGCCCCGCCGACGATCGCGCCGCGCTCTGGGCCTCACTTGGGTTTGGCGGGCAACGCGGGATTGCCACGATCGGGCGGATCCGACCCGAAAAAGGCACCGATCTGTTTGTTTCGGCCATGATCGACCTGTTGCCGCGTCGGCCTGACGCCATCGCCCTTGTCATCGGGCGCGCCACGCGTGAGCATCAAGGCTTCCTGTCCGAGCAGAAAACCCGCATCGGCGCGGCCAGCCTGTCCGACCGGATCCTGTTTCCGGGTGAGATTCCCGCGGCTGAGCTGCCCAATGTCTTGCCTGCGATGTCGTTGGTTATGCAAATGCCAAGGTACGAAGGGTACGGCATGGCCCCATTGGAGGGCATGGCCTGCGGCGTGCCCTTTGTCAGCAGTGATACCGGGTATTACCGCGCGTTTTCCGCACAGGGGCGCTGTGGACAGGTGGTCCCGCTGGAGGATGTGGCAGGGGCCGTCACCCATGCGGACCGTCTGCTGAGCGATCCGGAGCTTTTCGCCAAGCAAAGTCGGGATGCAAGGGACGTGGCGGAGTGCAGCTTCAGTATCAGGAATGAGGCAGACGGTATTGGCCGTGTCTATGACACGCTCTGGTCCTGAGACATCCGTGACAAGAAAGGGGCGCCCGTGATGGACGCCCCTTTGGTTGTTTTGATCAGGCTGCGGGCAAACGCTGCTCAACGATTTCCGCCCACCAGCTGCAGCCAGCCGGGATCGCTTCGTCGTTGAAGTTGTATTCCGGGTGGTGAACCATGGCAGTGTCGCCGTTGCCGACCAGGATATAGGCGCCGGGGCGTTCTTCCAGCATGAAGGCAAAGTCTTCGCCCCCCATGACCAGCGGTGCATCTTCGCAGGAGCCTGCGATATCGCTGGCAACCTTTGCCGCAAATTCGGTCTGTTCGTCGCTGTTCACCATGACGGGGTAGCCGCGGTTGTAGGTGATATCTGCGGTGCCGCCGAAGGTGGCCGCGATGCCGTTGCAGATCGCCTTGATCCGGGTTTCTGCCAGATCGCGCATCTCCTTGCTCATCGTGCGCACGGTGCCTTTCAGCTGTACCTGCTGCGGGATCACGTTGAACGCGTTCGAGGAGGTTTCAAACGAGGTGACCGAAACCACGACCTGATCCACCGGATCCGCGTTGCGCGACGCGATGGTCTGCAGCGCCAGCACGGTCTGCGCCGCCATCACGGTGGTGTCCACGGTCTCCTGCGGTTTGGCGGCGTGGCCTCCTTTGCCCTCCAGCGTGATGTCAAACGTGTCTGTCGCGGCAAAGAAGGCGCCGGGACGGATGGCGAAGGACCCCACCGGGCGGCCCGGCCAGTTGTGCATTCCGTAGACTTCCTGAATGTTCCAGCGGTCCATCATGCCGTCGTCGCACATCTCTTTGCCGCCGCCGCCGCCTTCTTCGGCGGGCTGGAAGATCACCACAACGGTGCCGTCGAAGTTGCGCGTCTCAGACAGGTATTTGGCAGCCCCCAACAGCATGGCGGTATGGCCGTCATGTCCGCAGGCATGCATCGCCCCCGGAGTTTTCGACGCATAGTCCAGACCGGTGGCTTCATGGATCGGCAGGGCGTCCATATCCGCGCGCAGGCCGATCACCTTGCCCTTGGTGTCCGTCTTGCCCTTGATCACCCCGACAACGCCCGTCCGGCCAATGCCCGTCACGATCTCGTCACAGCCGAACTCTTGCAGTTTTTCCGCAACCAGCGCGCTGGTACGGTGGGTTTCAAACAGGATTTCCGGGTTCTCGTGGATATCGCGGCGCCAGGCGGTGATCTCATCTTGCATTTCTGCAAATCTATTCTTAACGGGCATGTCACTTTTCTCCTTCGGAACACGCGCCTGAAACACATCAGGCACATGGATAATTGTCTG
>JALEGX010000038.1 GCA_022763485.1 Paracoccaceae bacterium
CCGTTCCGCACCGCCATCGGCGCCCACCGGCACATCGATCGTGCCCATGTACTGCAATCCCTGCATCACGGGGATGCCGCCGACAAAGCCCTTGGCGAGCGAAAATGCGTGCAGCACCATATCGCCGGGACGCACACCATTGGCAAAGAAACAGCGCGCTGTCATCTCGTGCCACATTTCGGCGTCGGATTCTGTCAGGGCCACATATGAGGGGCTGCCGGTCGTGCCCGACGAGGCCTGCATCTGGATGATGTCCGACATGGGCGCGGTACGGTGCTTGCCAAAGGGCGGCTCGGCGGCGAGGCTTTCGCGGATCTCGGTCTTGTAGGTATAGGGAAGTTTTTGCAGGTCTTCGATAGTGCGGATATCGTCGAATTCCACACCGGCCTCGGCGAACTTTTCCTGATAGAAGGTCGAGTTCGCCTTGAGATACGCCATCTGATCGCGCAGCCGCTCTTCCTGAATACGGCGCACCTCGTCGAGCGGTGTGCCCTCGATCAGGTGCCAGAAGCGATCATTTACCTTGTCGGCGGCATCCTCCCGCCGGAAGCGCATTCCAAATTGCATGTCGTTCTCCATGTCGGGCAGAGCGATCAATAAGACCGCGGCAGACCCATGACCTTTTCGCCGATAAAGCTCAGGCACAGTTCGCGATTCACCGGTGCTGTGCGCAAAAGGCGGACCAGCGGGTACATTTCGTAAAGCCCCGTATCTTCGGTAAAGCCCGATCCGCCATGCGCCTGAAGCGCCGCGTCGACCGCTTCGATCCCGGCCTCGGCGGCGGCATATTTGGCCATGTTCGACGACGCACCGGCGGGCAGCTTGTTGTCAAACTCCCATGCCGCGCGCCGGGTCATCAGACTGGCCATTTCGACTGCCGCATGCGCCTTGGCCATCGGGTGCTGCACGCCCTGGTGCGCACCGATGGGTTGGCCGAACACATTGCGTTCGGAGGCATAGGCCACGCCCTTGTTCAGGGCGAACCGGCCGATGCCGCAGCACAGTGCGGCCAGGATGATGCGTTCGGGGTTGAGGCTGTCGAACAGAATCGAGAATCCTTCGTCAACTTCGCCGACCACATCCTCGGGGCCGAGATCCACCTCGTCGAAGAACAGTGTCCACTGCTCCTCGGGCAGGGGGATCGAGATCTTCACCCGCTGCTTGTCGACGCCTTTTTTCTTCAGATCGACGGCGAACAGGGTAAAGCCGTCGGTCTTGCGGCTGACCTCGGTATGCGGTTTGGTCCGCGCCACCACGAGGCAGTAGTCGGCCACTTCGGCCCCGGTGATGAAGGTCTTTTCGCCCGACAGGCTGAACCGGTTGCCTCGACGCTTGGCAAGCGTAGTGGCCTTCATCGTGTTCGACCCGGCCCCCGGTTCGGTGATCGCGAAACAGAACTGGATATCACCGCGGCAGGCGGCCGGCAGTAGCTCTTTCTTGTGGAATTCGCTCCCGTGGCTGGCGATATGGGCCAGCGACATGGTCGGCCCGACCACCATCATCAAAAGCGGAATGCCGTGATTGGCGGTGCCTTCCATGAACAGGGCCATTTCGGTCATGCCAAGGCCCGCGCCGCCATATTCCTCGGGCACCATGATGCCGAGGAAGCCGTCATCGGCGATCTGGCGGAACATTTCGTGCGGAAACTCGTGCTTGCGTGCGTGTCTCAGCCAGTAATCGTTATCGAACTTCTGCGCCAGCTGGCCGCCATAGTCGTAAATCTGGCGTTGTTCGTCGTTCAAAATGAAATCCATGTTTCGTCCTCAAGCCTTGAATTCGGGGGCGCGCCGGTTCTCGAATGCATCGAGGCCCTCCGCCACGTCATCGCTGGGCAGTGCGCGCACGGCGGCATCGCGCTCAAGCCGCATCTGCTGGTCGATACCAAGGTCCGCGCCTTCGCGCGCCAACCGCTTCATCTCGGCGATGCCGGGACGTGAACGGGTGGCGATTTTCTCGCAATATTCCAGCGCAGACTTGTGCAGGTCCGCATCCGGCACGATGTAGTTGACCAATCCGGCCTCTTTGGCCTCGTCCGACTTGAGCCAGCGGGCCGAGAACATCAGGTCGAGCGCCCTGCGCTGCCCCATCAACCGTGTCAACCGCTGCGAGCCACCCCAACCGGGAATCAGCCCGAATTGCGCGTGCTGATCGCCAAACTGGGCGCTTTCGGCCGCGAAACATACATCGCATGCCAGCATCAGTTCGATCCCGCCGGCCAGACACAACCCCTGCACTGCCACCACGACAGGGAGGGAGGAGGTTTCGAGCGCACGCAGGTTGTTCATGCCAAAGGCGATGAAATGGTCCAGCGCGGCGGGATCGTTCAATTTACCCTTCACTTCCACCAGATCGGCGCCGGTGCAAAAGTGCTTGCCCTGCGCCCGGATGAGGATCGCCCGGATATCCGGGTTCGCCTCGAATTCCGCACGCGCGACAGAAATACGCTCATGCACCTCAAGTGACAGGCAATTGAATTTCTCGGGGCGGGCCAGTTCGATGATGCCGGTGTTGCCCTCGGAAGTGACGAGGATGGGGTCGCTCATTTCGCGGCTCCCTTCGCCTTCTTGTCATACTGCAGCGCCATGCGACCGACCTTTTCGCGGGCGATCACCAGCTTCTGGATCTGCGCGGTGCCGTCACCGATCTGCAGGCCGAGCACATCGTTGTAGCGCTGGTGGTGGGGCAGGTCGGTGGTGTAGCCGTAATGTCCGTGCAGGATCAGGCACTGGTGAAGGATCTCGCAGGCGGTTTTGGGCAGGTACCACTTGCACATGGCGGCCTGAGAGGTGTGCGGCAGGCCACGGTCGCGCAGGTCCAGCGTGTAATAGCAAAGCTGGCGCATCATGGTCAGTTGGGTCTCGGCCTCGGCCAGGGGAAAGCTGACACCCTGATACTGCACGATCGGGGCTCCGAATGCCTCGCGCTCCTGAACGTAGGCCCAGGTTTCATCCACCGACGCTTGCGCGGCCCCCAGGCACTCCAGCCCGATCAGTGCGCGGGAATAGTCGAAGCC
>JALEGX010000039.1 GCA_022763485.1 Paracoccaceae bacterium
AGGCGATGATCAACCAGGAGCTCGGCGAGCCCTTCCGCCGCGACGCAATGAAAAAACCCGTCCGCGTCGCTGGCATCTCCAAAGACGACATGAAACCTCAGAAAGTCTGATTGCATGACGTTGCCCTTTGACCTTTCGACGGGCCAGGGGTTCTATCTGGCCGCCGCGCTTTTTGCGGCGGCCTTTATTCGCGGCTACTCCGGCTTCGGCTTCTCCGCGATTTTCATCGTTTTTGCAGCGCTGATCCGCAATCCGCTGCCGCTGATCCCGGTGGTCTTCGCCTGTGAAATCACCATGACCGCCTTTCAGGCCCGCGGCATCCGCGCGGCCATCGACTGGCGTCGCACCCTGCTGCTGCTGGCAGGCGCTGCCATCGCCACGGTGCCCGCGATTTCCCTGATGGCGCGGCTGGGCGAAGATCAGGCGCGGCTTGCCATTTCCCTGCTGATCCTGACGCTGAGCCTGATCCTGCTGAGCGGCTGGACATTGAAACGCCCGGTGACCGGCATCGGCAATATCGCCATCGGCAGCTTCGCGGGCATCGCCAACAGCGCCGGCGTCGGCGGTTTGCCGGTTGCCGCCTTCCTGAGCGCCCAACCCGTCCCGCCGGCCGTATTCCGCGCCACGATGATCGTGTTTCTGACCGGCATCGACCTGATGGCGCTGCCGGTAATGGCTGCCCATGGGCTGGTTGGTCCGGACACGCTGACCGGGATCGTACTGGCGTTCCCGATCCTGGGGCTTGGGGTCTGGTGTGGCTCACGGGTCTTTGCCCTGGCCAGCACAACACAGTTCCGTCGCGCGGTCGTTCTGCTTCTGGGATCGCTTTCGGTCCTCAACATCGCCAAGGTGATGTGATGCAGACCGGATGTCATACTGCCCGGATCGACCGCGGGTCCTACACCTGCGCCGCCGTCAGGATGGTCGCCGCCACAATGTCGGCCACCGACGCGCCGCGGCTGAGGTCACAGACCGGCTTGGCAAAGCCCTGCAGGAATGGCCCCAGCGCCTGGGCACCCGCCAGTTCCTGGCACAGTTTGTATGAGATATTCCCGGCATCCAGCGACGGGAAGACCAGAACGTTGGCGTCCAGCGGTTCGATCCCCTTGGTCCGGGCGATGGTTGCGTTCAGCGCCGCATCGGCCTGCACCGGACCGGCAAAGCCGCTGCGTTCTGCGGCCTCGCGCACGGTTGCCACGCTGGGCCCGTCCCCCGAACTGCCGGTCGAGAACGACAGCATGGCCACCCTGGCCTCTCCCAGCAAGGCCCGTGCCGACCGTGCCGAACTGGTGGCGATATCCGCCAGCTGCTGCGCATCCGGCGCAACGTTGACTGCGCAGTCGGCAAAGAGCATCTCGCGCCCGTCGGGAAACAGCATCAGGAAGTACGACGACGCGACCTCAACCCCGTCTGCCAGACCAATGCCGAAACTGGCCGCTTCGATGACCCTGCGTGTGGGGACATCCGCGCCGGCAACCATCGCATCCGCGTCGCCCGCGGCAACCATGGCGGCGGCCAGATACAGGGGTTTTTTCAGCAAACGACGTGCGATCGCCTCTTTCACATTGCGCGTGCGCACAAGCGCTTCGACATGCCCGTCATTGGGCGCACTCAAGGGCACCGGATCACACAGACCATGCGAATGGAGGCGTGCAACCGCTTTGGCGACACGCGGTTCCTCAATCTCGGGGAAGACCACCCGCGCCTGGCGTTCAGCCGCCTTCGATTTCGCCGTTTCCAGAACTGACATCTTTCACTCCCTAGCCCCGGGAAGGAGCCAACAATGAACGAAAACGTCAAGATCAACCGGGGCTTGAAAGGCATCTATTTCGAAAGGTGCGGCGTTAGCGACATCGACGGTGCCAAGGGCGAGCTCAGCTATCGCGGCTATTCGATCCACGATCTGGCAACCTCTTCGACATTTGAAGAGGTCTGCTATCTGCTGATCCATGGCGAATTGCCCTCACAGGACGCGCTGACCGCCTTCGACGCCAAGCTGAAAGCCGCCCGCGTCCTGCCCGATCCTATCGTGGGGATTATCCGGGCCTGCAAGGATGGGCACCCGATGGACGTATTGCGTACGGCGGTGTCCGCACTGGCCGCCCTGGAGCCAGACAGCCAGACCTGCGGCGAGGACGCCTTTGTCGAGAACGGCATTCGCCTGATCAGCCAGGTGCCGATGATCATCGCTACGCATGAAGCGGTCCGCAACGGGCGCGATCCGGTCCCGGCGGATCCGACTTTGAGCCACGCCGCGAACTGGCTCTGGATGCTGAAAGGGGAACGCCCGACCGAAGACGCCGCACGTCTGGCAGATGTGGACTTCATCCTGCATGCCGAACATGGCGCCAACGCCTCCAGCTTTGCCGCGCGGGTCACCATCGGCACGGAAACCAACCTGCACGGCGGCATTGTCACCGCGCTGTCCACGCTGGCCGGTCCGGCCCACGGCGGGGCGGCCGAAGACGTGATGAAGATGGTGCATGAGATCGGAAGACCCGAAAACGCAGCCGCCTACGTCAAGGCCAAGCGCGGCGCCCGCGAAGCCGTCACCGGCTTTGGCCACCGCGTCTATCGCAAAGAAGACCCGCGCGCCCGGCACATGCGTGAGGGCGTCCGAAAGCTGGGCGAGGAAATGGGCGCGCCGGAGTGGTATGAGATCCTGCAGGCCGTTGTCGAGGCGATGAAACCGTATTCGCGGCATGGTCTGAACGTGAATGTCGATTTCTATTCGGGCGTCATCTACCAGCTGCATGGCATTCCGATGGACCTCTATGTGCCGATTTTTGCCATCGGGCGGATGCCGGGGTGGATCATCCAATGCGTCGAACAGCAGCGCCAGAACATCCTGATCCGCCCGCTGACGCTCTATAACGGCCCCGAGCCGCGCCCGTACCGTCCGATGAAAGATCGTTGAAGCCGCAGTCTCCTGCCCGGGAGGCCGGGCGGGACCCCATACATATTTCGCGCGTCCGGGACCGCCTGAGTGCGCGCCAACCAGAACAGGGAACGCCATGGCTCATTCACAGCCCAAGCTAGACACCTCACCCCCGGTTTCCGATGAGATCCGGCAGACGACCTGCTACATGTGCGCGTGTCGTTGCGGCATCAACGTGCATATGAAGGGCGGCAAGGTCGCCTATATCGAGGGCAACCGAGATCACCCCGTCAACAAGGGCGTGCTCTGTGCCAAGGGCAGCGCAGGGATCATGCAGGTCAATGCGCCGTCGCGCCTGAAAGCGCCGATGATCCGGACCGGCCCGCGCGGGTCTGGCAAGTTCAAGGAAATCAGCTGGGACGCCGCGCTGGCCATCGCCGTGGGCTGGATGGAACCGATCCGCCACGAGGCGCCGGAAAAGCTGGCGTTCTTCACCGGTCGCGACCAGTCGCAGAGCTTTACCAGCTTCTTTGCGCAAAGCTTTGGCACCCCGAACTATGCGGCGCATGGCGGGTTCTGCTCGGTCAACATGGCGACCGCAGGCATCTACACCATGGGCGGCGCGTTCTGGGAGTTCGGCCAGCCCGACTGGGACCACACCAAGCTGTTCATGCTGTTCGGCGTGGCCGAAGACCACGATTCCAATCCGATCAAGATGGGCATCGGCAAGATCAAGAAACGCGGTGCGCGGGTCATCGGGGTGAACCCGATCCGGTCAGGCTATAACGCGGTGGCCGATGACTGGGTCGGCATCACGCCGGGCACCGACGGGCTGTTCATCCTTTCGATGGTGCATGTGCTGATGAAGGCGGGCAAGATCGACCTGGATTACCTGTCGCGCTACACCAATGCGCCGGTTCTGGTGAATGCTGCCGAAGGTCCGGAAAAGGGCCTGCTGATGCGGGACGAAAACGGCAAGATGCTGGTGATCGACCGCAACACCGGCAAGCTGACCCCGTTTGATCAGCCCGGCGTACGGCCCGACCTGTCGGCCACCTACGAAAAGGACGGTGTCACCCATCGCCCGGTCTTCCACCTGATGGCGGACCGCTATCTGTCCGATGAATACGCGCCTGAGGCCGTTGCGGACCGCTGCGGCATCCCCGCCGCCCGTATCCGGGCCATCGCCGCCGAAATCGCCCGCGTCGCCTTTGACGAGGCATTTGAGCTGGACCAGGAATGGACCGACTTCCGCGGCGAAAAGCATACCAAGATGATCGGGCGCCCGGTCTCCTTCCACTCGATGCGTGGGGTTTCGGCCCATGCCAACGGCTTTCAGACCTGCCGGGCGCTGCATGTGTTGCAGATCCTGCTGGGCACGGTCGAGGTTCCGGGCGGCTTCCGCTTCAAACCGCCCTACCCCAAGCCGGTCGAGGCGCACCCCACCCCGCACTGCAAGGCGACGCCCGATACGCCGCTGGACGGCCCGCACCTGGGCTTTGTCCAGGGTCCGGAGCATCTGGCGCTGAAGGAAGACGGCAGCCCGGCGCGGATCGACAAGGCTTTCACCTGGGAAAACCCGATGAGCGCCCATGGCCTCATGCATATGGTGATCTCGAACGCTCATGCGGGCGATCCCTACAAGATCGACACGCTGTTCATGTATATGGCGAACATGTCGTGGAACTCCTCCATGAACACCAAGGGTGTGATGGAGATGCTGACCGACAAGGACGAAAACGGCGAATACGTCATCCCGCACATCATCTATTCCGACGCCTACAGCTCGGAAATGGTGGCCTATGCCGACCTGATCCTGCCCGACACCACCTATCTGGAGCGTCACGACTGTATCTCGCTGCTGGATCGCCCGATCTGCGAGGCCGATGGTGCGGCGGACGCGATCCGCTGGCCGGTGATCGAGCCCGACCGGGACGTGCGCGGCTTTCAGACGGTTCTGATCCAGCTGGCAAACCGGATGAAGCTGCCCGGCTTCACCAATGAAGACCGGACGCCCAAGTGGAAGGATTACGCCGACTACATCGTCAATCACGAACGCAAGCCAGGCATCGGCCCACTGTCGGGATGGCGCGGTAAGGATGGCAGCAAAACCGGCCGGGGCGACGTGAACCCTGACCAGTTGAACCGCTACATCGAAAACGGCGGCTTCCATATCGAACATGTTCCGGCGGAAGCGACCTACTACAAACCCTGGAACGCGGATTATCAGGACTGGGCCGTGGGTCTGGGCCTGTATGACAGCCCGCATCCCTATCTGTTCCAACTTTACGTGGAACCGATGCGCAAGTTCCAGCTGGCCGCCGAGGGCCATGGCGAGCGTCAGCCGCCCGAACACCTGCGCAAACGAGTTCAGGAGACGATGGACCCACTGCCGATCTGGTATGAAACCGATCAGACCGGCAACGAAGGCTTCACCGTCAACGCGCTGACCCAGCGCCCGATGGCGATGTATCACTCCTGGGGCACCCAGAACGCCTGGCTGCGGCAGCTGCACGGACGCAATCCGCTGTATGTGCCCAGCAAACTGATGCGCAAGCACGGGCTGAAGGATGGCGACTGGGCCAAGGTCAGCTCTCCGCATGGGGCGATCACCGTGCCCGTGATGGAGATGGCGGCACTGAACGACAACACCGTCTGGACCTGGAACGCCATCGGCAAACGCAAGGGCGCCTGGGCGCTGGAGGAAGATGCGCCGGAAGCCACCAAGGGCTTCCTGCTGAACCACCTGATCCATGAACTGCTGCCGCCCAAGGGCGACGGGATGAGATGGGCCAATTCCGATCCGATCACCGGCCAGGCGGCCTGGTTCGACCTGAAGGTGAAGATCGAAAAAGCCGCTGCACCCGCTGACCTGCCGGAAAGCCAGCCGGTCTTTGACCCGATCGCCTCGCCGGTGGGCACAGGCCCGGCCGAGCTGAAATGGAAGGTCGGGAAATGAGCCAGAAAAAATTCTTCAAAGAATTTTGCCCGGAAAATTCGAATTTTCCGGTCGCACCAAGCCACACTCGGGGGGACCTATGACTGAACTGCCTGCATCGACCACCCGCAAGATGGGTCTGGTCATCGACCTGGACACCTGTGTGGGCTGCCATGCCTGCGTGATCTCCTGCAAGGGTTGGAACACCGAAAACTACGGTGCGCCGCTGAGCGATCAGAGCCCCTATGGGGCGGATCCCTCGGGCACCTTCCTGAACCGGGTCCACTCTTATGAAGTGCAGCCCGATCAGGGGGCGGCACAGCTGATCCATTTCCCGAAATCCTGCCTGCATTGCGAAGACGCCCCCTGCGTCACCGTCTGCCCCACCGGGGCCAGCTACAAGCGGGTCGAAGACGGGATCGTGCTGGTCAACGAGAGCCACTGCATCGGCTGCGGCCTGTGTGCCTGGTCGTGCCCTTACGGCGCGCGGGAACTGGATCTGGCCGAAGGCGTGATGAAGAAATGCACGCTCTGCGTTGACCGGATCTACAATGAAAACCTGCCCGAAGTGGACCGGGTGCCCTCCTGTGTGCGCACCTGCCCGGCGGGCGCGCGGCACTTTGGCGATCTGGGCGATCCGGACAGCGAGGTGTCCAAGCTGGTCGCCGAGCGCGGCGGGATGGACCTGATGCCGGAGATGGGCACCAAGCCGGTGAACAAATACCTGCCCCCCCGCCCCAAGGACCAGATCGAAGAGCAGATCGACGTGCTCGCCCCGCTGCTGGCCCCCGTCGCCGAAGAGCCCAAAGGCTTCCTTGGCTGGCTGGACAAGGCCCTCGACAAACTGCCCGGAGGTAACGCCTGATGCATCCCGCACCGTCCGTCATCATCTTCACCACCCTGTCGGGCCTTGGCTTCGGGCTGCTGGCTTTCTTGGGTCTTGGCCTGCCCGATGTCACCGGTTGGGTCGCCTTCGTCTTCTTCGCGCTGGCCTTCGGCATGGCCGGTGGCGGCCTGATGGCCTCGACCTTTCACCTGGGTCGCCCGGAACGGGCCTGGCGTGCACTGACCCAATGGAGGTCCAGCTGGCTGAGCCGCGAGGGGATCGCTGCCGTGCTGGCACTGGCGGTCATGGGGCTTTACGCTCTGGGCGCGGTTTTCATGGGTGAAACCTGGCGCCTGCTGGGGCTGCTGGGCACGGCGCTGAGCCTGGCGACCGTCTTCACCACCTCGATGATCTACACCCAGCTGAAGACCATCCCGCGCTGGAACATGAAGCTGACGCCCGCCGTCTTCATGTCCTTCAGCCTGGCCGGTGGCGCGCTGCTGGCCGGTCAGACCAACCTGTCGATCGTGCTGCTGCTGATCGCCGGCGCGGTGCAGCTGGCCTATTGGAAACAAGGGGATCAGGCGCTGGCCAGCTCCGGGACCGACATCGGCACGGCAACCGGGCTGGGCGCCCGTGGTGCCGTCCGGGCGTTCGAACCGCCGCACACCGGTTCCAACTATCTGCTGCGCGAATTCGTGCATGTGGTCGGGCGCAAACATGCGCAGAAACTGCGGGTCATTGCCTTTGCCCTGGGTTTTGCCCTGCCGCTGATCCTGCTGCTGCTTCCGATGGAGGACGTCATGGTCAAACACCTGTTCGCCGCGGTCGCCGTTCTGGCGCATCTGGCCGGTGTGGCAACCTCGCGCTGGCTGTTCTTTGCCGAAGCGGAACATGTGGTAGGGCTCTACTACGGCAAACGCTGAGCGAAGGAGGCCCGGCCTCCTACCCCACCCGACACTTTGCCAAACGCTTGCACAGTCCGAATGACACAGACGACAAAGGGCGGCGCTTCCATCGAAGCGCCGCCCTTCTTTTATCCTCAGTTTCCGGCTCGGATCAGAGCAGACCAGCGTGGGCCATTGCGGCATCGATCGCGGAACGGGTGCTTTCTTCCAGCCCGGTCAGCGGCGAACGCACCTCTTCCGAGCACAAGCCCAGCTTGCTCAGCGCGTATTTCGCGCCCACAAGACCCGGCTCGATGAAGATCGCTTCGTGCAGCGGCATCAGCTTGTCCTGATACGCCAGCGCCTTGGCATAATCGCCTGCCAGGGTCGCCTGCTGGAATTCGGCGCAGAGCTTCGGCGCGACGTTTGCGGTGACCGAGATACAGCCAACGCCACCATGGGCGTTGAAGCCCAGAGCGGTGGCATCTTCGCCGGACAGCTGGACAAAATCAGCACCACAGGAGGCACGCTGCTGGCTGACGCGCGCCAGATCACCGGTCGCATCCTTCACCCCGATGATGCGCGGCAGCTTTGCCAGCTCGCCCATCGTGGCCGGGGTCATGTCCACGACCGAGCGGCCGGGAATATTGTAGATGAAGATCGGCAAGTCGGCACAATCATGCAGCGCGGTGAAATGGGCCACCATGCCGCGCTGGGTCGGTTTGTTGTAGTAGGGCGTCACGACAAGGGCCGCATCAGCGCCGACGCGCTGCGCAAACTCGACAAAGCGAATCGCTTCGACAGTGTTGTTCGACCCGGCACCGGCGATAACCGGCACACGACCCGCTGCGGCCTTGACCACTTCCTCGACCACGGTTTCGTGCTCTTCATGGGTCAGGGTCGGGCTTTCACCAGTTGTCCCTACGGGAACCAGCCCGGTGGAACCTTCGCTGATCTGCCACTCTACAAGGTGTTTGAGCGTCTCAAGATCCAGCTCGCCGTTACGAAACGGGGTGACGAGGGCCGGCATAGAGCCTTTGAACATGGGCACGCTCCCTTAGCTGATTGTCCCAGACGGGCAGTTGCCCGCCAACCTTGCAACTTGCCAAGAATTTGAGTTGATACCGGCAAGCTACGGATTATCGTCAATGGCTCTAGCCTTGGTTCATTGGAAATTGCAAGTGATGACACGCATTCTGGCCCTCGTTGTTCCGATTTATCTGTCCCTGATCGGAATCGCCGCGGCCCAAGACGCAGAGCGGCTGAGCCGTGCCATGGACCTTCTGCGCGCAGAGAAATGGACAGAGGCCGCCCGGCAGGCCGGAAAGTCCGGCTCCATCAACCGCGACATTGTCGAATGGCACCGCCTGCGCGAGGGGCTGGGCTCTGATCGTGAGATCATGGCCTTTCTGGAACGCCGTCCCGATTGGCCCGGGCTGCCCTATCTCAGGCGTCGGGGCGAATTGCCCATCGCCGAGGCCGATACGGTGACGATCCTGCAATTCTATGCCAAGTCCCGCCCGCAAACCGCCGAGGGCGCGCTCAGCCTTGCACGGGCGTTGATCGCCACCGGCAAGCGCGGCGATGGTGAGGCCGAAGCCGTGCTGGCCTGGCGCACCATGCCCATGGGGGGCGGGCTGCAAGCCCAGTTCCTGGAGGACTTCGGCCGGGTGCTGAAACGGCATCACGCCGCACGGCTGAACCGGATGCTGTGGGACGGACACCGCACCAGCGCGCGCCGTATGCTGCCACTGGTCAATGCCGGACAACGCAAGCTGGCAGAGGCGCGTATCGCCCTGCAAGAGCGCACGCCGGGCGTGGATGCCAAGATCGAAGCCGTTCCCGGACGGCTGAGCAACGACCCCGGTCTGGCCTATGACCGTTTCCGATGGCGCGACGCCAAGAAACGCCGCGAGGATTCCATCGTGCTGATGCTGGAACGCAGCGACAGCGCCAAGGATCTGGGCGAGCCTGAAAAATGGTCCCGCCGCAGGCGCGATCTGGCGCGTCAGGACATGCGCGATGGCAACAACCGCCGTGCTTACAGGTTGGCCGCGCGCCACCACATGACCCCGGACGCCGGATATGCCTATTCGGATCTGGAGTGGCTGGCAGGTTATATCGCGCTGCGCAAACTGGGGGACGCCAAAACTGCGGCACAACACTTTGAGCGTTTTGCCAAGTCCGTGAAGAGCCCGATTTCACAAGGTCGCGCCGGGTATTGGCGGGGCCGCGCCTATGAGGCAATGGGCCAGGTCGCAGCCGCCCAATCCGCCTATTCCGAAGCTGCCGGGTTCCAGAGCTCCTTCTACGGGCTGCTTGCCGCCGAACGGATCGGACGGCCCTTTGATCCGGCGCTGGCAAACCCGCCGGCAGTGCCGTCCTGGCGCAAGGCCGCCTTCCTCAAATCTTCGGTCGCGCAGGCCGGGTTGCTGCTGCTGTCCGCCGGTGAGCTGGACCTTGCGGAACGCTTCCTGACGCATCTGACCGAAAGCCTGGACGACGCAGAGGCGCAGCAGATCGGTCAGATGGCGCTGGATCTGAATGAGCCGCATCTGGCGCTGATGATCGCCAAACGCGCGGCGCGCACGGGCCTGGTGCTGCCCGGGGCCTATTTCCCGCTGCACGGCCTGTCCGACCGCAAGCTGCCCATGGCAAAGGAAATGTCACTGGCGATCGCGCGGCGCGAAAGCGAGTTCGACTTCAAGGTGATCAGCGGTGCCGGTGCACGCGGTCTGATGCAGGTGATGCCCGCAACCGCCAAGAAGGTGGCCGGGGATCTGGGGATTCTGTCAGAGCACTCGACCTCGCGCCTGACGCGGGACTGGCGCTACAATGCGCAGCTGGGCGCCAACTATCTGGCGGAACTGGCGGCAGAATTCGATGGCAACGTGATCATGATGGCGGCCGGCTACAATGCGGGGCCCGGACGTCCCGTGACCTGGATGGGGCGTTACGGCGATCCGCGGGATGGCACACCGGACATCGTGGACTGGATCGAGCACATCCCGTTCAACGAGACGCGCAACTACGTGATGCGCGTCTCAGAAAGCCTGCCGGTCTATCGCGCGCGTCTGGGCAAGACCGCGCTGCCGATCCCGTTCAGCCATGAGTTGATCGGTTCAACGCTTCGCGCGTTCGCGCCATAGGGTGAACAACCCGGCCCCGAGGATGATCGCCGCACCGATGGCCACATTGGTGCGGATAACCTCATCAAAGACCATCAGACCCAGCGCCGCCGCCCAGATGAGGTGGAAGTAGGCAAAGGGCTGCACCGCGCCGGCCTCTGCCACTTCGTAGCATTTGATCAGCAACCAATGGCCGGTCACGCCGGAGACGCACAGGATCGCCATCCAGATCCAGTCCCCCTGGCTCATCGGTTCCCAGAACCACATGCCGACGGCAGTCATGGCGACAGCCCCGGCAACCCCGGTCCAGAAGAAGCTGGTCGCCGTACTGTCACGGCGCGCGGCAAAGCGGGTCAGCAGACCGTAGACGGCAAACATCAGGGCCGACAGGAACGGCAGGATCGCAGCCGGATCAAAAACGCCGGACCCCGGTTGCAGGATGATCATCACCCCGATCAGGCCAATCCCGATGGCCAGCCAACGCCGCCAGCCAACGCGCTCGCCCAGAACCGGACCGCTGAGCGCTGCGACAAGCAGCGGATAGCAGATGAACACCGCCTGGCTTTCGACCAGGCCCAGCAGGGTGAAGCCATAGACCGCGACACAGATCTCCGCGACCAGAAGCACGGCGCGCAGGATCTGCAACGGCAACTGCGTGGTCCGTGCCGTTTCGCGGATCCCCCCCGCATTGCGCGACGCCAGGAACACCACGAAGGCCGCAAAGAACCAGTAACGGACCATGACGACCATATAGGTGTTGTAGGTCCCGGCCAGATGCCGCGAGATGCCGTCCTGCAACGCAAAGACAATCGTCGCCCCGATCATCAACAAGATGCCAAGCGGCACATTGTTCGTCTGCGCCTTTGGCGTTGCGAGGTCGGTCATGGCATCTGTGCCCTTGTCATATGCCGCTTGCGCCCGAAACCGGGGACGCGGGTCACTTCAAATCCTGCGTCTTCCAGACCACGCCGGACAAACCCCGCCGCGGTGTAAGTCGCGGCCGTTCCGCCGGAAACCGTGTGGCGCGCAACCTGTTGCATAAGGCTCGCCTCCCAAAGCTCCGGGTTCTTGGCCGGGGAAAACCCGTCCAGAAACCACGCATCCGCGCGCGCCGTCCACTCTGGCAGCGACATGCGGGCGTCGCCTGCGATCACCTCAAGCCGAAGAGTTTCAAGATCATAGCAACCGGGTCCGGTCCAGACAGACAGGAGGCGTTCGGCCCAGGGGGCCACAACGGGAAACGCCTGCAGCGCGCGCGCCATGTCCTCACGGGCCATCGGAAAGGCCTCGAAGCTGACGAAATGCAGCGGCGTGCTCTGCCCCGACTTCTCCCATTCCATCCAGGCTGCCAACATGTTCAGACCGGTGCCGAAGCCCAGTTCGGCAATACAGAAGCCGGGTGCAAACCGCTGGGGCAGATCATTTCCGGCCAGAAAGACGTGCCGGGTCTCCTCCAATCCGTTCTGCAAGGAGAAATACGGATCATCAAAGCGGTCCGACACGGGGATTGCCCCCTCGCGCCAACTGAGTTCTGCATGCTGGTCTGCCATCGCATTTTCCCCTAAGTGAAGCGCCGACGGGATCGGTAGTGGCGAAAGGCGGATCAAATGGCAATGGTGGATGTAACCGTACGCGGCGCAGGCGCCTTTGGCCTGTCCATCGCCTGGGCCTGTGCCCAGCGCGGCGCGAAAGTCCGGGTGATCGACCCCTATGGCCCCGGTGCCGGATCAAGCGGCGGTCTGGTCGGGGCGCTTGCCCCGCATGTGCCGGAAAACTGGAACCCCAAGAAGGCCTTTCAGTTCGACAGCCTGATCATGGCGGAACGCTTCTGGACCGAGGTTCAGCAGGCCGGCGGCGTATCGGCCGGCTATGGGCGGCTGGGGCGGCTGCAGCCGTTGAACGATCAACGCACTCTGGATCTGGCGCAGGCGCGCTGTGAGACCGCAAAAGACCTCTGGCAGGGCAAGGCGGACTGGCGGGTCTGCAAGGCCGATGATCTGGGCACTTGGGTGCCACCCAGCGCCACCGGCTTTGTGATACATGACACGCTGAGCGCCCGTATGCATCCCCGCCGCGCCTGCGCCGCATTGGTGGCGGCCCTGATGGCCATCGGGGCCGAGATTGAAACGGAAGGCGACGATCAGGGTCAGGTCATCCATGCCACCGGCGCGGCCGGGTTGCAGGAGCTGTCACAGCACTTCGGCAAGATGGTCGGCACCGGCGTCAAAGGCCAGGCCGCCCTGCTGCGCTTTGATGCGGGCGCGGTGCCGCAGATCTATGTCGACGGGTTGCACATCATTCCCCATGCCGATGGCACCCTTGCGATCGGTTCGACCAGTGAGCGCGAGTATGACGACCCGCACAGCACCGATGCGCAGCTGGAGGACGTGATTGAGCGCGCGCAGCTAGCGGTCCCCATTCTGCACGGGGCCGAGGTGCTGGAGCGTTGGGCCGGCGTTCGCCCGCGCGCCAAGTCTCGCGCCCCCATTCTGGGTGCCTGGCCGGATCGTGCCGATCATTTCATTGCAAACGGGGGCTTCAAGATCGGCTTCGGCATGGCCCCGAAGATCGCCCAGGTGATGGCCGACCTTCTGCTGGAGGGCAAGGACGCGATTCCCGAAGGGTTCCGCGTCGAAGACAACCTCTGAAGCCTCCCGGCCTTATCCGGATACAACCGCCTCTGCCGCCATGCATTGCCGCCCGTCGGGTCCCCGCACCCACAGCGTGTTCCCGGCCCGGCACAGCGTGGCCGTTTCAAAATGCATCAGCGGGGAAGAAGCGCGGAACCTGAATTCCTTCAGCGGGCCGATCAGGTCCTCTGCCATCAGCATCAACTGCTGCGCCAGCAACGGACCATGCACCACAAGGCCATCATAGCCTTCGACATCGCGTGCGTAATCCAGATCATAGTGGATCCGGTGTCCGTTGAAGGTCAGCGCCGAATAGCGGAACAGAAAGGTGGAGGTGAAGGAAACATCCCTGCTGTCTGTTTCGTCGGTGCGCGCCTGGGGCGCCTCCGGACGCGGCGCGGAAGGATCAGGATCTTCGCGATAGACCAGATCCTGCCATTCGGTCAGGCACAGCTGATCGTTCTGCCAGATTTCATGCCGCAGCACCACAAAGCCCAGCGGACCGGTGCGCCCGTCCTTGGTTTTCGCGCTTTCAAGCACGCTGCGCTTTTCGGCCCGAACCCCGGCCAATAGCGGCTTTTCAAAGCTCAAACGTCCGCCCGCCCACATCCGGCGCGGCAGACCCAGATCGGGAATCAGTCCCGGACCAACCTTCGGATGCCCGTCCCGGCCCAGTGCCGTCGCGGGCTGCGGTGTCCAAAAGTATAGCTGGTGAAAAAATGGCGGCAGAACCGTTCCTTCGGATATGTCGCCCCTATCCCCCATTGCGACCTGGAACGCGAACGCGCGCGCAGGATCCATCAGGTCATTTTGACATTCCATGTCAGGCATATATTCTTGCATGCAGGTACTCTACGTTTCCGCGCTCAAAGGACAACCACCGATGACCTGTACTGTAGACTCCCTCGATCACCTTGTCCTGACGGTTCGTGACATTGATCGCAGTGTCACGTTCTACACTGAAACTCTGGGCATGCTGGCCGAGATTTTTCATCCGCTGGACGGAACCACCCGGCACGCGCTGCGCTTCGGGTCGCAGAAGATCAACCTGCACCCATACGGGCGGGAATTCCCGCCTGCCGCTGACAGGCCCACGCCCGGTTCGGCCGATATCTGCTTTCTGACAACGACGCCTCTTGCGGACTGGCAAACCCATCTCTCGGATCTGGGCATCCAGATCGAAGAAGGCCCCGTGGGCCGCACCGGTGCCGTTGGTCCATTGCAGTCCATCTATATCCGGGATCCGGACAAGAACCTGATTGAGATCAGCAACCAGCGCTGCTGATCCCGGCGGGACGCTAGCTCAGCGCTCCATTTCCTGACGCAGCCGCTGCATCAGCCGCTCAAGCGTGGCCAGATACTGGTCACTGGTCAGACGCCCCTGGTCATCGAACTGGCTGCCTGAACCGGTCAGATGGACCTCAGGCCCCTGAAGGATGCGGGGTTGGAACGGCACCATGAAGGAGCGTAGCACCGATTGCGCGCGTTCGCCCCCTGCCCGGCCCGCAGCAGCCGACATCACGGCAACCGGTTTGTCCTGCCACGGAGCACCATCCGTGCGGCTGACCCAATCCAGCGCATTTTTCAGAACGCCAGAGGGCCCCTTGTTGTATTCGGGGGTCGAGATGATCACCGCATCCGCGGCAGCAATCTGGTCTGCCAGATGCTGCACCTTTGACGGGATGCCATCAGCAGCTTCCGCGTCGCCATCGTAGAGCGGCAGGTTCAGGTCCGCCTCCACATAATGATCGGGGGCGAACAGGCGCGCGGCCTCCTGCAACAGTTTGCGGTTGGTTGCGTCTTTTCTCAGAGAACCGGAAATGCCCAGCAGCGTGATGTCCGACATGTGATCTGCTCCTTGATGCGTTGTGTCACATCAAAGCTAGAAATTGCGCGCCGGAAGTAAAACCCAACCAGCGCGCAGTCGCTGTTCACGGATGCGGAACCTGTGTCCCGGTCAGGCGTTGGGGATCACCACGATCTCAACCCGACGGTTCCGGGCCTTGCCCTCTTCGGTCAGGTTGGACGCGATCGGTTCATCTTCGCCCCGACCGATCGTGCGCAGACGCGTGTAAGGCACGCCGCCCGCCTGCAGCTCATCCGCCACGGCATTGGCCCGGCGCACCGACAGGTTGACGTTATAGGACGCCTCGCCATCGCTGTCGGTGTGACCGATCACCTGCACGTTGGTGTCAGGGTAGCGCAGCAGGCTGGCTGCGACTTTGGACAGGTCCGATTTCAGCTGCGGCCGCACAAAGGCGCTGTCGGTGTCAAAGGTAATGTCATTGGGCAGCGACACGATCAGACGGTCGCCGGTGTTGATCACCCCGATGTCGTCATCCAGCGTCTGGCGCAATTCGGCGGCCTGCTTGTCCAGCTGGTTGCCGATCAGCCCCCCAACTGCGGCACCGGCGATGGCGCTGCCGATCACGGTTTCAGCCTTGTCGTCATCCGAGGTGACGGCTCCGATACCGGCCCCCAACAGCCCGCCGATCAGCGCGCCGCGCTTGGCTCGTGCGTTCGGATCATCGGTATTTCCCAGATAGGTCGGGTCCGTGCAGGCCCCCAGCGCAAGGACGGCCCCAAGTGCCGCGACACCGGTAATTCTGGTTCTGGTCATCATGTCTGCCTTCTGCTCGGCTCACCCTCTGTGTGAGCCCCCTTTCCGACACTATATCAGAACCCCGCCCCTGCGCCTCAAGAGGCTGCAGCCTCCGATAGGCAAAAGCCCGCGCATTCTTCGCAGTGGAGCGTGTTTTCCTGCGGGGCTTCACGCTCCCATCGGTTCTGCTCCAGCCAAAGCTGCCGCAGGGTCGTGCTTTGTCCGGTGAAATGCTCGTCCAGGGCGGTGCAGCTCCAGATCCTGTCGGTGCGGAAATGTCGGAACCCACCGCGCAATTCGCACCAGGCCGCCAGCATCGTGCTTTCCAGGTGATAGATCAGGGCCACGGGCCGGACCACGCGCTCGCTCTCGTGCCCTTCTGCATCGCGATAGGTCAATCGCAACTTGCGCTCGGTCCGCACCGCGTTGCGCAGATCCGTCAGGGCCACGCAACCGCGCTCGGGATCATCCGGCGGCGCGCCCCAGGGCGCGACCTGCAACCAGTCCGCGTCCACATGAAGCGCCTCGATCTTGCGGCAAATGCGCTGCGCCGCTGCCTGCAGAGCGCTGTCCCCGGTCCGGGCCAGCATCGACAGGCCAACCTGCAGCGCCTCAACCTCTTCGGCATCGAAATTGAGCGGTGGCAGGTCATAGCCCTGACGGATGATATAGCCGACCCCGGCTTCGCCCTCGATCGGGGTGCGCATCGCCTGCAACGCGGAAATGTCCCGGTAAATGGTGCGGGTCGAAACCTCCAGCTTGCTCGCCAGCTCCTGCGCCGTCAGCGGCGCATCTGCGGCGCGCAGGATCTGGATGATCTCGAACAATCGACTTTGCTGACGCACTTCCTGCCCCCCGGAGTAAATGTTTCCTGCTGCCACATTAGCACGGTCCACTGACAGCGTGTTGTCAGCAGCAAAATGTTTCTCTGCTCCGGCAAAGGAGAAACAGATGACCTATTACGATCACAAAGTCATGATGGCGTGCCAGCTGGGCCCGTGGAAAACGGATCATCCCAAGCGCAGGTATCAGCCGTCGATGCAACCAGCGCTCAAAACCCGGCCATTGAAGGCCGCGCCGCTGCGCATCAGCGCGGGTTGGCGGCTGGCCGGGTTGTTCCGGCGCAAGCTCAGGGCGTGACCAGACCGGGCTGCTCTTCCGAGCGCGCGGCCTCAAAGGCCAGCATGGCGCGCTTGACCGGCAGCCCCCAGTGATATCCGCCCAGCGCCCCGGATTTGCGCAACGCACGGTGACAGGGGATCAGCCAGCTGACCGGGTTGCGCCCCACGGCGGTGCCCACGGCGCGCACCGCCCTGGGTGATCCCACGGCGCCCGCGATTTCGGAATAGGTCGACACCTGCCCGGACGGGATGCGCAACAGCGCCTCCCACACCTTGATCTGCAAGGGGGACCCGATCATGTGCAACGCGGTCTCACCTTTCTGTGCAAAGGCATCTTCGACCCACCCGCGCAGGAAGGTCGGGTCTTCGACATAAGTCGCGTCCGGCCAGCGGCTGCGCATGTCCGCCATTGTCGGTTCCGCTCCGGTTTCGGCCGCGAAGGCCAGACCACACAGCCCCTTGACCGTGCCCATGGCCAACGCCAGCCCAAACGGGCTGTCGAACCAGCCCCAGCGGATTTCCAGCCCCTGCCCCTTGCGGGCAAACTCACCCGGGCTCATCGCCTCCCAGCGCAGAAACAGGTCATGCAGCCGCCCGGACCCGGACAGGCCGACGGCATGGGCGGTGTCCAGCGTGGTGAAATGCTCCCGCAACAGCGACTTTGCGTGCCCCAGCCGCAGATATTGCTGGTAGCGTTTCGGTGACACCCCGACCCAGCTTGAGAACAGGCGCTGGAAATGGGCCGGGCTCATGTCCATCCGCTGAGCCAGACACTCCAGCGACAGGTCCTCACCGCCGTCATCGATCAGCTCGATCGCCCGGCGCATGACCTGATAGTGATAGCTGTTTTCACTGGCCTGAAAATCCATGTCCCTGCCTTTCACGCTTTTCCTGACCAAGACCTATCGCCCCGCGACCTGAATTTCGACCCGGTTCCTGCGGATTGAAGGCCCGCGATCCGATGCAAACCGGCCAAACACGGCATCCAAAGGTCGCTCTGACGCCGCGCCTTGCCCCCTCCGCGCGCCAAACGTGTTCGATCTGCCGCAGGCGCGACATTTCTCGGCACCGCGCCGGAACTTGGCCCCTTTACCCGTGCACAACAGCACGGCATTAAGGCCCGGATGGCCAAGCAACTCGATTATCATACGATCCGCGAAATCTTCACACGGTTTCAGGCAGCAGATCCGGAACCCAAAGGGGAGCTGGAGCATGTCAATGTCTACACGCTTGTCGTGGCTGTGGCGCTCAGCGCGCAGGCCACCGACGCGGGCGTGAACAAGGCAACGCGCGCCCTGTTCCAGATCGCCGACACCCCGCAAAAGATGCTGGATCTGGGCGAAGAGGGGCTGATCGAGCATATCAAGACCATCGGCCTGTTCCGCCAGAAGGCCAAGAACGTCATCAAGCTGAGCCGTATCCTGGTGGAGGAGTATGGCGGCGAGGTGCCCAATTCGCGGGCCGCGCTGCAATCCCTGCCCGGCGTTGGTCGCAAAACCGCAAACGTCGTTCTGAACATGTGGTGGCGCCAGCCCGCACAGGCGGTGGACACCCATATCTTCCGGGTTGGCAACCGGTCCGGGATTGCCCCGGGCAAGGATGTCGACGCGGTGGAACGCGCCGTCGAAGACAATATTCCAGCTGATTTCCAGCTGCATGCCCATCACTGGCTCATCCTGCATGGCCGGTATCATTGCAAAGCCAGGAAACCGATGTGCGGCACATGCATCATTCGGGACCTGTGTAAATTCGAGGACAAGAACCTATGAAAACCTACCAGATCGTCGGCATCGGCAACGCAGTCGTCGACGTGATCAGCCAGTGCGACGACAACTTTCTTGAGATCATGGGGATCGAGAAAGGCATCATGCAGTTGATCGAACGCGAACGTGGCGAAGTGCTGTATGCGGGGATGGAAAACCGGGTTCAGACCCCCGGCGGTTCGGTTGCGAACACCATCGCAGGTGCCGGTGCGCTGGGGCTGGATGCGGCCTTCATCGGTCGCGTGCACGACGATGCGCTGGGACATTTCTATGCCGACGCCATGAACGAAGACGGTGTGGATTTCGTCAACCCGCCGGTTGCCGGTGGTGAGCTGCCGACCTCGCGGTCGATGATCTTCGTGTCGCCGGACGGCGAACGCTCGATGAACACCTATCTGGGCATCTCGTCCGAGCTGGGCTCCGAAGACGTGTCCAAGGACGTGGCGGGCAAGGCCCAGATCATGTTCCTGGAGGGCTACCTCTTTGACAAGGACAAGGGCAAATCCGCGTTCATGGAAGCCGCGCGTGACTGCCGCGAAGGCGGCGGCAAGCCCGGCATCGCAATCTCGGACCCGTTCTGCGTGGAACGGCACCGCGCCGATTTCCTGTCGCTTATTGAAAACGACCTGGAATTCGTCATCGGCAACGAAGCCGAGATCAAGAGCCTGTTCGAAACCGACGATCTGGATGCGGCCCTAGCCAAGACCGCCGCGATCTGCCCGCTGGTGGTCTGCACCCGTTCGGGTGATGGCGTGACCGTCCTGCATGACGGCAACCGGATCGACGTTCCGGTCGAAAAGATCACCCCCGTGGACGCCACCGGCGCAGGCGACCAGTTCGCCGCCGGGTTCCTGTATGGCCTGGCAACCGGTCGCGACATGGAAACCTGCGCGCGGATCGGCTGCATCTGCGCAGGCGAAGTGATCCGCCATATCGGCCCGCGCCCCGAAGCCAATGTGCTTGACCTGATCCGCGAAGCGGGTCTGCTCTAATCCAGAACAGAGATGGCCTTGATCAGGAGACTGGTCAGGGCCTCCTGATCTTTTTCGTCCAACCCCTGCAAAAGCCGCGCCTGGGTTGTGACGTGCTCCCCCACCACCTCGTCAATCAGCGCGCGCCCTTTTTCGGTCAGCCCGATCAGGACGCTGCGGTTGTCTTGTGGATTGGGAATCCGCGCCACCAGACCGTCCTGCACCAACCGGTCGATCCGGTTGGTCATCGTGCCGGACGCCACCATCGTTGCCTTCAACAGATCGCCGGGCGACAGCGCGTAAGGCTCTCCTGAGCGGCGCAACGTCGCCAGCACGTCAAACTTGGCCATGTTCAGCCCATAGCGCGCGACATTGTCATGCATCGCCTGACCATAGGCCGCGTTGAGCCGGGCAATGCGCCCGATCACCCCCATAGCCCGCGTATTCAGCTCCGGACGTTCGGCCGCCCACTGTCGAAGTACAAATGCAACGTGATCCATGATGATCGTTGTTTCACATTTTATCTTGACGTCAAGATAAAAACAATTATCTCGACATCAAGATAAATTGGAGACACGGCCATGCTCACATCCTCTTCCGCCCGGATCCTGATGATGACGGCGCTTGCGCCGGTGATCTGGGGCAGCACCTTCATCGTAACGACAGAGGCGCTGGCGGGTTATCCGCCGATGCTGATTGCCATGCTGCGCGCCCTGCCTGCGGGGCTGTTGCTTCTCCTGGTCTGCCGCCAACTGCCGCCCCGCCCGCTTGTTGGCAAGCTGCTGGTGCTTGGGGCGCTCAACTTCTCGATCTTCTGGGGGATGCTGTTCGTCTCGGCCTATCGGCTGCCGGGCGGTGTCGCGGCAACGCTGGGGGCCATTCAGCCCTTTGCCGCGCTCTTTCTGGCGCGGATCCTGCTTGATACTCCCATTCGCGCCTTGGCGGTCCTCGCCGCTTGCGGTGGGGTGTTGGGTGTTGCCCTGTTGCTGCTGACCCCGGAGGCAACCCTGGACCCCACCGGCATCCTGGCCGGTCTGATCGGGGCCGTGTCCATGGCGGCGGGGGTGGTTCTGACCAAGAAATGGCTGCCCGGCATTCCGCCGATCACCTCCACCGCCTGGCAACTGACCGCTGGTGGCCTGTTGCTGGTTCCGGTGGCCCTGCTGACCACGCCAGAGCTGCCGCAGATCACGGCGCTGAACGTGGCGGGGATCTCCTATCTCTGCCTGATCGGTGGTGTCTTCACCTATATCCTTTGGTTCCGGGGCATCGGGCAATTGGATCCGGGGGCAGTGTCCCTGCTGGCCCTGCTCAGCCCGCTGGCGGCTGTCATCCTTGGCTGGACATTGAAGGGCGAGGCGCTGACCCCATCACAGATGGGGGGCGCGCTGATCATTGTGTTCAGCGTCGGGCTGGGACAGGTCAGAACGCCACTGCTGCGGCTACCGGCCCGCGTCAGGGCCTGACACCCGTCAGTGGCCCTTGTCGCTAGGGGCGCAGTCCCCCCCGTTGAAGCACTGCTGCATCTGTTTCTGTACTTTGCGCGAATTCACCGAAAACGCGTAGCCGCCGCAGGGATCGACCTGCAGCACCAGCCCGTCGTCACGATGTTCGATGAACATCAAGTAATCGCCGCCATCCGCAGCCCCCGCGCACCAAGGGCCGAAACACAGGACCTCAAGCACCAGATCCTGCGAAAACGGCGCCTTGAACCCCGTCCGGTTCAGCGCCTTGCCGGTGACATGGGCCGGGATGCGGGTGATGGCGGGGGTATCTTCCTGGTGGTTCCAGTCCACCTTGGGCAACAGTTTTTCATCAAAGCGCAAATGACCCTGAACCACGCTAAAGCGGGTCTCGGCCTTGTCGGCGGACAGGTAGGCATCGGTCGGCCCCCACGGAAGACAGCTGAGCGCCATCGCCTGACCGGCGAAACTCAGCGACAACAGGGCGGCCAGACCAAGACGCAACATCACAAACGATCCTGAAACGCGCTGACCACACGGGAATAGACATCGCGCTTGAAGGGCACGATCTTTTCGACCAGCTGATCCACCGCCTGCCAGCGCCAGCGGGTGAATTCGGGGTGGTCGGTTTCAATGTTCACCTGATCGTCCGTGCCATGAAAGCGCATCAGGAACCACTTCTGCTCCTGCCCCCGGAACTTGCCGTTCCAGATCACCGGCACGATGTCATGCGGCAGATCATAGGGCAGCCAGCCCTCGGTTTCCGCGACGATCTCCACCAGATCGCGACGCACGCCGGTTTCTTCCCACAGCTCACGCAGCGCGGCTTCGCGCGGGTCCTCGCCCTCATCCACGCCCCCCTGCGGCATCTGCCAGGCTTCGGCGTGGCGGTCATTCCGCTGGCCGACAAACACGTCCCCATCGGCATTGATCAGCATGACGCCGACACAGGGGCGATAGGGCAGTTTTGAAATTTCTTCGGGGGTCATCCGGGGTCTCCTGCAATACCCTCTTATATGGGCCGTTGCCCCGGCGTCGCGCAAGGGGGTGACGCGGCGTAGGGGATGACATTCCGCTGCACTGCCGCGATCCTTGCAGGCCAGACATAGGGAGAGTGTCATGACTGAGTACCCAAACCTGCTGGCCCCGCTGGATCTGGGCTTCACCACCCTTAAGAACCGTGTGCTCATGGGATCCATGCACACCGGGCTGGAAGAGACCCGGGACTGGAACAGGGTTGCTGAATTCTATGCGGAACGCGCCCGCGGTGAGGTGGGCCTGATGGTGACCGGTGGCATTGGCCCCAACCTTGAAGGCTCGGTCCTGCCGGGGGCAGCCATGATGACCACAGACGAAGACGTGGCCAATCATTCCATCGTGACAGACCGCGTGCATGAGGCCGGTGGCAAGATCGCCATGCAGATCCTGCACGCCGGACGCTATGCCTATGGCCCCAAATGCGTCGCGCCCAGCCCGGTGAAATCGCCGATTTCCCCCTTCCCGCCGACCGAACTGGACGAAGACGGGATCGAGAAGCAGATCAGCGATATCGTGAATGCCGCCGCCCTGGCCCAGAAGGCCGGATACGACGGGGTCGAGATCATGGGCTCCGAAGGGTACTTCCTGAACCAGTTTCTGGTGACCCATACCAACAAGCGCGAAGACCGCTGGGGCGGGTCCTATGAAAACCGGATGCGCCTGCCCATCGAAGTGGTCCGCCGCACGCGCGAGGCCGTGGGCCCGAACTTCATCATCATCTACCGCCTGTCGATGATTGATCTGGTCCCCAATGGCTCCACCCACGACGAAGTGGTGCAGCTGGCACAGGAGATCGAAAAGGCCGGGGCCACGATCATCAACACCGGGATCGGCTGGCACGAGGCCCGCATTCCCACCATTGCAACCAGCGTGCCGCGCGCCGCTTTTGCCTGGGTCACCAAAAAGCTGATGGGCAAGGTGTCGATCCCGGTCATCACGTCGAACCGCATCAACACGCCGGGCGTGGCCGAGCAGGTGCTGTCGGATGGCTGTGCCGATATGGTGTCGATGGCGCGCCCGATGCTGGCAGATGCCTATTTCGTGCAGAAAGCCATGGCGGGTCAGGCCGATCACATCGCGCCCTGTATCGCCTGCAACCAGGCCTGCCTGGACCATACGTTCGGCGGCAAGCTGACCTCCTGTCTGGTCAACCCGATGGCCTGTCATGAGACCGAATTGACCATTGCCCCTGCGAATGCAGTGAAAACCGTGGCCATCGTGGGCGCCGGTCCGGCAGGCCTATCCACCGCCCTGACCGCCGCCCAGCGCGGACACAAGGTCACCCTGTTCGACCGTGCGGCGGAAATCGGTGGTCAGCTGAACATGGCCAAACAGGTTCCCGGCAAGGAAGAGTTCTGGGGGCTGGTCGACTGGTACCGAACCATGCTGGCCGCGTCCGACGTGGCACTGAAGCTGAACACCGAAGTTGGCGCCGACGATCTGTCGGAATTTGATGAGGTCATCATCGCCACCGGCGTCACCCCGCGTGATCCTGCGATCCCGGGCCAGGATCGTGACAACGTGCTGTCCTATATCGACGTGCTGCGGGGCAAGGCCGCTGTGGGCAAGAAGGTCGCCGTCATCGGCGCAGGCGGCATCGGTTTCGATGTCTCCGAATACCTGCTGCATGAAGGTGAAAGCCCGACCGAAAACCTGCCGGAATGGATGAAGGAATGGGGCGTGGCCGATCCGGCCGAGCACCGCTCTGGTCTGGCCCCCGAAGGACCGCAGCCCGAAGCCCCCGCGCGCGAGGTGACGCTGCTGCAGCGCAAGGCACAGGCGCATGGCAAGGGGCTGGGCAAGACAACCGGCTGGATCCATCGCGCAACGCTGAAGATGAAAGGCGTGAACTTCGTGGGCGGGGTCAACTATGAAAAGATCGACGACGCCGGCCTGCATGTCAGCTTTGGCGAGGCCCGGGAAACCCCCACGGTGATCGAAGCCGATACCATCGTCCTGTGTGCCGGACAGGTGTCCGAACGCTCGCTTGCGGACGCTTTGGCTGAGAGCGGGAAATCGGTGCATGTGATCGGCGGCGCGGATGTGGCCGCGGAACTGGACGCCAAACGCGCGATCAATCAGGGCACCCGCCTGGCCGCAGCGCTCTGACCCAGCCCGAACAATAACGACGTCTCTCTGTCGGTGCCGCGCTTGCGGCCCGACTATCGGCGGTCTATCGGGGGGTCAGGTCAAAGAAGGAACCGACATGGTCTTTTCCATGATCCTGAGCGGATTGATCCCGAGCTTCCTGATGGTCGGGCTGGGCGGCCTGATCCGGGCCCGCCTGTCCGAAGGCGCCTGGCAGGGCCTGGACAAGCTGAACTTCGAAATCCTGTTTCCCGCCCTGCTGTTCGTTGCCGCCTGCGGGCGCCCGATTTCCTTTGCCGATGTCGTCCGGATTGGCCCGTCGGTCTGGTGCATCCTGCTGGCGGCGCTGCTGGTTGGATGGCTGGCGCGGCGCGCCGGACCAGAGCGGTTTCTGGACTTTGCCGGCGGATGGCAGACCGTGTGGCGGTTCAATTCAGCCATTGCGCTGGTTGCGGCGCAGACCCTGGGGCCCAATGGCGTCGGCCAGATGGCCGTGGCCATCGGCATGGCCGTCCCGGTCGCCAATATCTTTGCCGTCTCCGCCCTGTCGCGTGGCGGCAGCCTCAGCCTGGGCCAGACGGTCAAGAAAGTGGCGCTGAACCCGTTCCTGCTGGCCAGCGTGTCCGGCGTGGCGCTGGGACTGTCGGGCTACAAGCTGCCCGCCCCGGTCATGGCCCCGCTGGAAATGGTTGCGGCCGCGGCAATCCCGATCGCCCTGATTTCCATCGGGGCGACAATGAACTGGAAAGCGCTGGCCCGTCTGGACCTGTTCAACGGCTATCTGAACTTCGCCCGCCTGATCCTGGTTCCAGGGCTGGTCACGCTGGCGTGTCTGGCCTTGGGCAACAGCAACGGGTTGGCCCCGGTGCTGATTGTCTTTGCCGCGCTGCCCACGGCCTCTGCGGCGCATGTTCTGGCCGCGGGCTTTGGGGCAAACCGCGAACTGGTGGCGACACTGATTGCGCAGTCCACACTGCTCAGCGCCGCCACGCTTCCGCTGTGGATCCTGTTGGCCAAGACCCTGTTCTGAGCGTCGCGCGTCAGTTCACGTTGATCGTGATGACCTCGGACATGATCGGGGTGGCGTGCGGGACATGGCCGTAATCGCCCAGCACCAGCTGCAGCGTATGGGCGCCCTTGCTCAGGTCCAGCGTCACCTCTGTCTGACCACCACCGAAATGCAGATGATTGTCGTCGGCCGGCAGGCTGATCTCAAACTCATCTGCGCCATCTTCGCCCTGGCCCAGCGGGGGCCGGTCGATCAGAAGGTGATGATGCCCGGTGTTGTCCTTTTCCGTACCGGACGGGGCAACCCCCATCCCGGACAGGCCAAAGATGACCGTCACCGGCGAGCTGACGGTCTGACCATCCTCCAGATTGACGAAATAGACCTTGGCCTCCGGATTTGACGGGGTGTCCCCCCCAGCCCAGACCGGCAGCGCAAGGGTTGTTGCCAGAGCGGCAGCCAGAATTCGTTTCATATCGTACTCCCTCCACAAGTTACGTCCCCAACAGATAGACAGGTCGACCTTTCTGTCACGTGAAGAGTGCGAAAGCTTCAGCTATCTCACCCCAAGTTCAGCCGTCGTGAGCCGTTTCCATTTTGCAAACTATGATGGCAGAAACCCCGATATTATCTCATCGCTGCCGCGTTCTCGCCCAGATTCGAGGTCAAAACCGATCGTGACCAAGAGAAAACCGAGGACGAGCAGATGGACCGACTGACAGAAATGGAAGCCTTCGCCAATGTGGTGGACCAAGGGGGCTTTACCGATGCCGCAAAGAAAATGGGCATCTCAAAATCAGCCGTATCCAAACATGTCTCCAGCCTGGAGGCACGGCTTGGGGCCCGTCTGCTGAACCGGACCACCCGCCGGGTATCCCCAACGGAGATCGGCCTGGCCTACTATGACCGGGCGCGCCGTGTTCTCAACGATGCCGGAGAAGCTGACGCGCTGGTCACGTCGATGCAATCCGCACCCTCGGGCCTGCTGCGCATCTCGGTCGCGACAGATTTCGGGGTCAATCACCTGTCCCCGGTCCTGTCAGACTTCCTGAACGACTTCCCGGAAATCACCGTGAACATGGTGCTGAACAACCGGTATGTGGAACTGATCTCGGAAGGGTTTGATATGGCCGTCCGGATCGGTGAGCTGGAAGACAGCACATTGCGGGCGCGAAAGCTGACCGAAACCAACAAACGGATGATCGCCGCGCCTTCCTATTTCGAAAAATACGGACGGCCGACCAAGATCGACGATCTGAACGAACACAAGCTGCTGCACTATTCCAACCAGTCCAGCGGCAATGTCTGGAAACTGACCGCCCCTTCGGGGGAGAAGCGGCAGGTCCGCACCGCCGGATGGCTGAGCGTCAATGACGGACAATCACTGCTGAACGCGGCCATCTCGGGTCTCGGGATCGCCTATCTGCCAAGCTATCTGTATGCGGATGCGCTGCAGCAGGGGCTGGTCGAAGATGCTATGCCGTCCCTGCCTGTAGAAACCCAAGGCATCTATGCGGTTTATCCGCCGGGCCGCTTCACCCAGCCCAAAGTGCGTGCCTTCATTGATTTCCTGGCCCATGCCTTTGCAGAAAAAGGGCCAAACGACTGGTAATCCAAGCCTGACGTCCCTTGGCTTTCACCTGCCCCCGGCGCTGTCCGGGGGTATTTTTATTCGGCCAGCAGCACCGCTTCGACCCGCCGATTGCGCCGACGCCCCTCGGGCCGCAGATTGCTGTCGCGTGGCGCAAGATAACCAACGCCTTCGGCCTCAAACCGTTGTGGATCAATGCCGTAGGTGGTGATGAGCCATTCACGTACCGCTTCGGCCCGACGCCGCGACAGCGAGACATTGTCCGTCAGCGAACCAACCGTATCCGTATGTCCAACTAACGCCATGCGATAGGTCGGGCGCTCGGCCATCAGTTCGCCCAGAACCTTGAGCGCAGGATAAGGTCCGGAACCCAGAGTTGTCTCACCGGTTTCGAAATCCAGCCCTTCCAGCGTGACGTGCCCGTGCTCCAGAAGGTCCTGAACCAGTTGATCTTCGGCCTGCGGTTCAGGTTCTGAGACTTCGGGCCTGGCCTGGGGTCGTTTCTGGTCCGGTTCGCGCGCATCGAGCGTCGGTTCCGCCTCCGGCGCTCCAACAGTCACGACCTGCACATATCCGAAGTTTCCAATGCGGCTGGCCAGGATCGTGGCCACATCCGTGTCCCCACGCGAGGCCGACAGAAACCGGTAGTCCCGAATATCGACGGCCATGTTTGGGGCGGGGATCACCTCGATCCCGAAGCGGAAGTCAAAGCCGCCGCAATCGATATCTGCGCATTGAAAATCAATGCGATAGCCCTGTTCAACAAGATAATCACGCAGCGGCGCAAGCAGTTGCAGGGTTGTCGTGCTGCTGCCATCGATCCGCCAGCTGCGCCGGACAACCCGCCCCTCCACCTCATACCGCGGCACGGTGCCATCGGCGAACACGCCCACCGGCACCGAATAGCTGTCCAGCGGACTGATCCGCTCGGCCTGCAGGCGCGCGCCCGCAGGGAGGTCCTGTTCAAAAGCCCAAAGAGGACTGGCAGCAAGTATTGCCGCGGCTATCGCACTGCGTCGGATCACCGGAATTGCGCGTGGTATTCTTCGTTCGGAACCATGGCTGTAGCGCTCGCCACGCGGTTCGACATGTTGAAGAAGCCGGTCACATTGGCGATGTCCCAGATATCACGATCGGTGAAGCCCACGTCGCGCAGCGCCTGACGGTCCGCCTCTTCGATTTCGGCACTGGCCTTGGTCATCTGGGCCGCGAAATCCAGCATTGCGCGCTGTCGTGCATCCAGCGGGGCCACGCGATAGTTCATCACCAGCATTTCGCCCAGCATCGGGTTGCCCGACATCTGGCGCACCGCCGCGCCATGCGCGACCAGACAATAGAAACACCGGTTGATCGATGAAACCACAACCGCGATCATCTCACGCTCAAGCTTGCTCAGGCCACTGGGGGCCAGCATCAGGTCGTTATACATCCCGGTAAAAGCGTTCAGCTTGTCGATGTCGAAGGCATTGGCCTTCAGAACATTCGGCACCATGCCCAGTTTTTCGACGCAGATGTCAAAATAGCGTTGCGTTTCTTCCGGCAGGGGATCGACCATCGGCAGATCCAGTGCGGTCGGTGCAGTTTGCTCCGTCATAAGCTGTTATTCCTCCTCGGGTTTATGGCGATAGTGGTACTCTCCCACGCAGTCCATGCCCAGGGAAGCGTAAAGCCCGTTCGCGCTGTCGTTACCCTTCGTACAAATCACCGACAGCGTCGTGGCGCCCTGGTCCGCGCCCCAGAACGCGGCCTGACGCATCATCCAGGCGCCCATGCCCTGCCGGCGCTGATGGGGCAGGATCTCCAGCGCATGAACCATCGCGATCCCGTCATGCACACCGCAGAACCCGGCACCGGCCGGTTTGTCATTGTAGCGGCCCAACAGGGCGACTTTCGGGCAATCTGCCCGCTCCATCACCGCCTGCCGGGCGGCCCCGATGCCACCGCTTTCCCAGATTTCACGACAGATCTGCAAAGGCTCCCAGACCGCAAAAGTCGTCACACGCGGGATCGCCACATCGGTCAGCTTTTCGATCGGGCAGGCCCAGATGTTGACCGGGTCCAGCACCGCATAACCACGGTCGGCCAGCTGTGCGTCAAACGCGTTCTGGCCATCACGGATCATGAACTTCGGCGACTGGCCCAGCGCCCGCATTTCGGCCTCGGCTGTCGCGATCTGAGCCTCTGTCGCAGCGCCCAGCAGCGAACCACAGGAGACCCGCGATCCACCACCCTGCCCTTCGCGCAGGGTGAAGGGGCCGCAGGCGATCTTGCGCGCCGCGGGCCATGTCACGTCGACAACTTCGTAGAAACGCGGATCGGTGCTCACAGGTCGATCTCCTTGGCCAGTTGTGTCATAGCGGCGTCGATGCGCGCCCCGTCGGTCCCGCGCACCACGATGTTTGCTCCGTATGCGCCATCTTTCTGGAACGGGTAGCAACCGATGGAAAGGTCCGAAAACGCCGCGGCCAGCGCCGAGAGCGTCGCGGCAATATCCCCTTCGCCCCGCATCACGCGCAGGGTCTGTGACAGGACGGGCTGTCCGCCGGTCAGCGTGGGCAGGACGCTGGCCACCATGGCCTGAAACACCGACGGCACACCGGCCATCACGTGCACATTGCGGATGGTGAACCCGGGCGCGGCAGAGACCGGATTGTCGATCAACTGTGCGCCATCTGGAATGCGTGCCATGCGCAGGCGCGCCTCGTTCAGCTCTGTTCCCATCTTGTCATAGTGGTCCTGCAGAATGGCGCGGGCGTCGTCGCGCACGCCCAGCCCGGCCCCAAAGGCCGCGGCAATGCAATCTGCGGTAATATCGTCATGGGTCGGGCCGATCCCGCCCGAGGTAAAGACCTGATCATAGCTGTCCGACAGCGACAGGACGGCGGCTTTGATCGCCACTGCGTCGTCGCTGACGATGCGAACCTCTTTCATGTCGATGCCGTGTTTGGTCAGCTCTCCCGCCAGGAAATGCATATTGGCATCACGCGTCCGCCCCGACAGGATTTCATCCCCGATGACCAGCATTGCGGCTGTTGGGTTGGTCATTGCAAATCCTCCGTTTCAAAGCGGGCTTGATCCCCTTACACGGCAGGTATAGGCCGGGTTCCATGCGCTTTGAAACCCCTCTTGTCCCCGCCCGGCTGATACGTCGCTACAAGCGATTTCTTGCGGATTGCACGTTGGAGGACGGGCGCGAAATCACCGCTCATTGCGCCAATCCCGGATCGATGATGGGACTGGCAGAACCCGGCAGCAAGATCTGGCTGGAGCCAAATGACGACCCCAAGCGCAAGCTCAAATTCGGCTGGCGTCTTGTGGATCACGAAAACGGCCATTTCACCGGTGTGGACACCTCCGTTCCCAATCGGGCGCTGAAGGCCGCGCTGCTGGCGGGGGAGATCCCCGAGCTGGCCGCCTATGACACCGTCCGGACCGAGGTGAAATATGGTGAGAAGAGCCGGATTGATTTCCTGCTGTCCGGGCCGGGCCTGCCCGATGCCTATGTCGAGGTCAAAAGCGTGACCCTGTCGCGCCAGCCCGGGCTGGCCGAATTCCCCGACA
>JALEGX010000040.1 GCA_022763485.1 Paracoccaceae bacterium
CACCAAATGCGCCCACGGGAAACCGGCGGGCGTTTTTGCTTTTGGTCTTCTCTCTTGCATCGGAGGTCAGCATGTGACGGCCCGAAGTGAGTATCACCATCTCTACAACAGGTCTGAGTGGCGGCGCAGGCTGCGCCCGGCCCATCTGAAAAAAGAACCGCTATGCCGTGCTTGTCTCAGGCGTGGCATCGTGAATGACGGATCCCTGACCGCTTCGGGGGAACGTCAGTCCAACCCTCGCCGCCGCTTTCTGGTGGTCGATCATCTCATTCCCCATCGCGGCGATGAGGTGTTGTTCTTCGACCCGGAGAATTTCCAGACGCTCTGTCCCGATGATCACGATCAGAACAAGCAGCGCCTTGAAGCGCGTGGATACTCAGAAGAGCGCGGCGAGGATGGTTGGCCTCTGGATCCGTTGCACCCGGCCAACCGTTGATTGTCGGGTAAAAGGCCGGGGGGAGGGTTCGAAGAAAAACCGCTTTGTTTGGAAACCGGAGGGGGAACCTTTCTGTGTGCAAAGTCGGAATTGAATAGAAAAAGCCACGAGGTAAAGGACTTAGGAGGTTTTCATGGCGCGAGGACGTAAGCCACAGAATGACGTCGTTGTGCCAATGACCGAAGATGGCGCAACCCCGCATAATCTGGATGAGCGCGCCCGCGCCCGCCTGGATGAGATCCGGCCCGACGGTTTGACCGGTGAATTGCGCTGGACGTTTGATCGCCTCGCCCTGCCGCTGTGTCACCCGACGCTTGATCGGTTGAAGCCGCACAACGTGTTTATGTTCGTTCAGTTCTGCCGCGCTGTGGTGCGCCATGAACGTTTGATCCTGGAGATTGAGGAGCTGGGCGAAACATACGAAAGCAAAACCCGAAATGGCGTCCAGATCAAATGCCGTCCGGAGGTGGGGCAGCTCAATGATACGTTCCGCCAGATCAAAAGTCTGGGCGAGGCCTTCGGGATGACCCCGGCCAGCGAACGCGGGTTGGCTGGTGGTGGCCAGATGGGATTCAACTTCCCGGATCCCGATGGAACGGGCGACTATTTCACATGACTGCCCCCGATATCCGGGTCAGCTATGAAGAGGACCCGGTAACGGCTTGGGCGCAAGATGTCGTCTCGGGTGAGATTGTGGCCGGGCCATACATTCGCGGTGCAGCAGCGCGCCACCTGCGCGATCTGAAGGAAGGGCCGAAACGCGGTCTCAAGTGGGACCTGGCGGCTGCGCGCCGTGCCATCGACTTCTTTCCGAAGGTGCTGCGGCTGAATGGCGGACAGTTCGAAGGCAAGCCCTTCCATCTGCACCCCAGCCAAACGTTCCGCATCGGGTCGCTGTTTGGCTGGAAGCGCTGGGATGCCAAGTCCGGTGCTTGGCTGCGCCGGTTTCGCCGGTTCTATGACGAAGAGGGCAAGGGCAACGGCAAGTCCCCGATGTTGGGCGGGATCGGTCTTTACATGCTGGTTGCCGATGGGGAGCCGCGCGCCGAGATCTATGCGGCGGCGGCAAAGAAGGATCAGGCCCGGATCCTCTTTGACGATGCCGTGGCGATGCGGGACCAGTCGCCGGGCCTCAAACGTCGGGTTTCGGCGCAAGGTGAAAACCCGGTTTGGCAATTGACCTACCGTGGGCGCACCGGGGACAAGAGGTTTTTCAAGCCCATTTCGGCGGAGAAATCACCCTCTGGCCCGCGCCCGCATTGTGCGCTGACAGATGAGGTTCACGAACATCCCAACCGGGACGTAATCGACATGCTGGAGCGAGGCTTCAAGTTTCGCAAGCAGCCGCTGCTGTGCATGGCGACCAACTCGTGAACGGACAAGAAGTCGATCTGTTGGGAAGAGCATGAACACGCGGCGCGCGTTGCGCTTGGTGAGATTGAGGATGACGACACGTTCGCGTTTGTCTGTTCCCTGGATGAGGGCGACGATTGGGAAAATGACCCGTCTTGTTGGCCGAAAGTCAACCCGCTGTTGGGGGAGACAATCGAGGAAGAGTATCTTCAAGGCGTCGTGAAACAGGCAAAGATGATGCCGGGCAAGCGGAACGGGATCGCGCGGCTGCACTTTTGCCAATGGACACAATCTGTCAACGCAGCGATCAAACGTGACGCCTGGCTTGCTTGTCATGGCGAGGTGGACCCAGAGGCGCTGACCAAGGCGGGATACCCCTGCTATGGTGGCCTTGACCTGAGTCAGGTTCGAGACTTCAGCGCGTTCACGCTGACATGGGTTCTGGATGCCACCAAGGACGCCGAGGTCCTGGTGTCGAAAACCTGGTTCTGGACGCCGCAGGATTCGTTGCTGGAACGGTCTTCTCGGGATCAGGCGCGATATGACCTCTGGGCCGAACAGGGCTACATTGAAGCGGTTCCGGGGGATCGCCTGAAATATCCTTGGCTGGCCGATGCGCTGGCAGATCTGAACTCACGCTATCAGCCGGAGGCGATCAGCTGCGACCAGTATGGACTGGAGCGTCTCAAGGATAGCCTGACCGAAAAAGGATTGATCTTGCCAACCGAGGTTCACCCTCAGGGCTTTCAGAAACGGGTGCTGGACAAGGTGCCAGATCCGACCAACCCCGGCGAAGAGATCGAAATCTATCTCTGGATGCCGGACTCGATCAACAAGCTTGAAACCGCGATCTATGACGGTCGCCAAACAGTCGCAAAGAATCCGTTGCTGGACAGTATGGCCGCATCGGTGACCTATGCAGAGAACAGGACGGGGCATCGAATGTTCGACAAGGAAAAGGCCCATGGTCGGATTGACGGCATGGTTTCCCTAGCCATGTCCGTTGGTCAGGCGCTGTGCCGGTCTCGGGTGGCGGAAACCTCGCCCTGGGCAGATGAAAGCTACTCTCTGGAGGCCGAACTATGGGATTGATGGGGTGGTTTCGAAACGGCGAAACCGCCGTTGAACAGCCGACCGAAGGCGAAGAGCGCGCGCAAGCGAATGTGCAGACTCCGCTTGATGGGTTGTCGGAGATCCTGGGCGCGGAAGCCACATCCGAGGGTGTCACGATGAAAGAGGCTCTGTCGCTTCCCGGCGTCTGGGCGGCGATCAACTTCCTGTCTGCGGCGATGGCAGGGCTGCCGGTCGAAGTCTATGAGCGGACCGCCAAGAAGGGTGGAGACAAGCGCGTCCTGGGCGGTATCGCAGATGTTGTCGGTCAGGCCGTCAACGACACAACCACATCTTTTGTCTGGCGTGAAACCCTATTTGCTGAGGTCTTCGGCCCCGGTCGCGGCTACAGCTATCTTGAGCGCAACAAGCAAGGTCGCGTGATCAACATCTTTCCGATGGAATATGACCGCGTGACGGTGCGCAAGACCGGCGGCAAGCTGTTCTATGACTACCGTGAGGGCAATGGCCGTACAAAGACCTATCCGGCAACGGATGTGATCGACATTGCCTTTCTGTTGAAGGCCAACCACGTCAATCACTACAACCCGGTCCAAACCTGCGCCGCTGCTATCCGGCAGGGGCTGAACGCAAACCGTTATGCCCTAACCGTCTTCGGCAAAAACGGGGTTCCTCCGTATATCCTGAAAGGGGCGTTTCAGGGTGCAAAAGAAATGATCCGCGCGGCGTCGGACCTGATGAAGGTCACACGGCGCAGCGCGGAGGAAGGCAAGCCGATCCTGCCGGTGCCGGGTGGCATGGACTTGCAGCGGCTGGGTGATGACCCTGAGAAAATGCAACTGACGCCGGTTCAGATTTTTGCTGTTGGGCAGGTGGCGCGGATCTATCAACTTCCACCGGTGTTCCTGCAAGAGTTGAGCAAGGGCAATTACAACAACATCGAGCATCAGGATTTGCATCTGGTCAAGCACACCCTGCGGCGCTGGGTGAAGAAGTTTGAGCAGGAGCTGACGCTCAAGATCTTCGGTCGCGGGTCCAAGCGCTATATCAAGCTGAACCTTGATGGGATCATGCGGGGCGATTTGAAAACCCGGATCGAGGCGCTGTCTAAGGCCGTTCAGAATGGCATTCTGACGCCGAACGAAGCGCGGGAAGTGGACAATCGCGAGGCTAAGCCGGGCGGTGACTCTCTGATGATCCAGGGGGCCACGGTCCCGATCAGATTGGCCGGGGCAGCCTTCAACAAGAATGCGCCGTCACCGGACGGTGACCCGCCGCCGCATGACGGTGCAACTGCCCCAGAGGACCCCGAAACCTAACACAACAGGAGGCCGCGATGAGCGACCCGAACCGCGAGGTGCGTTATAGCGCCGTCGTGCCAGTTGAGCTGCGCGCAGCCGAAGGTGATCAGCACACGGTCACCGGCTATGCCGCTGTCTTTGGCGAAGAAACGGAAATAGGCCCGATCCCCGGCTGGGGTTGGGGTGAGGTGATCGAACGCGGCGCGTTTTCCGAGGCCTTGCAGCGCGGCGATGATGTCTCGTTTCTGATCAACCATGCGGGCTTGCCGCTGGCGCGTACCAGTTCCGGCACGCTGACGCTGACCGAAGATCAGCGCGGCCTGCGCATTGATACTGTCTTGGACGGCAGCGACCCGGATGTGCAGCGGATCCTGCCGAAAATGCAGCGGGGCGACCTGTCGAAAATGAGCTTCGCCTTTCGCGCCGAAAAAGAAGAATGGGACGAAACCGGCGATCATCCGGTGCGCACCATCAAATCGGTTGAGCTGTTCGACGTCTCTATCGTCACCGACCCAGCCTATGAAGGCACGGACATTGCGCTGCGCTCCAAAGAGGCGGCGCTTGGTGTCGGTGCTGATTTCCATCGCAGCAAGATGCAGAGGCGCATGCGTCTCTCCTGTCCGGGCTGACCGCCCTGCCCGACCTGTCCGCGCCTTGGGCAAGCGCATTTTCCGACAATCGAAAGGACGCCTGTAATGGCTGAGAAGATCAAAGAGCTTCGCGAGAAGGCGAAGAAAATCGAAACCGAAGCGCGCGGCGTGCTGGACAGTATCACCGACAAGACCTCCAAAGAGGACGCGGCGAAGGCAAACGACAAGTTTGATGCGATGATGGAAGAGCGGGATTCGCTGGTCGCTCAGGCTGATCGCCTGGAGCGGATCGACACCGCACAGCGTGAAACCGAGGCCCGCAATGAACAGCGTGAGCGCGAAGAGCGCGAAAACCGTCGCCCCGGTCAGGAAGATCGGCAGCAAAGCCCCGAAGCGAATGTCAGCGAAGAATACCGTGAAGCCTTCCGCCTGATGCTGGCAAGTGGGGGCAATCCGTCGGATCTGCCCCGCGAAGCGCGCGCAGCCCTCCAGGCCGGGGCGCGGGAGTATCGCGCACAAGGGGTTGCCGCTGGTGCGCAAGGTGGTTTCCTGGTGCCGACCACCTTGGCGAAGTCGATCAATATCGCCATGGCCGCGCATGGCCCGATGATGGACAAGGATATCGCCACGGAAATCAACCTGCCGACCGGTGCGCCGTTCGAGCTGCCCAAGGTTGATGACACCGACAAGAATGGCGATGCCCACACCGAAAACCAGGAACCCGCAGATGACGGATCCGGGGACGTGGTGATTGGCAAGGATGTCCTTGGGGCCTATGCGATTATCACCCCCTGGATCCGCTGGTCTTTCGAACTGGCGCAGGATTCGACGTTTGGTTTTGAAGACCTGCTGGCAAAACTGGTTGGCGAACGCATGGGGCGTACTGGCAATCGCTGGCTGACTGTGGGAACCGGGGTAAATGAACCGTTGGGGTTCGTCACCGGCGCGCAGCTTGGTCATACGGCGGCGTCTGCTTCGGTGCTGACATTTGATGATATCATTGATCTGGAGCACTCCGTCGATCCGGCCTATCGTGGCGGTCCAAAGGTCCGCTATCAGATGCATGACCAGTCGGTGAAAGCGCTGCGCAAGATCAAGGACACAACCGGGCGCTACATCTGGTCCGACGGCGATGTAACCAAGGGCGTTCCTGCCTCTCTGAACAACAAGCCGGTGTCGTTCAATCAGGCCATGGCTGAAATTGGCGCTAGCGCCAAGCCTATCGCGTTTGGTGATTTCTCGGAATACTACGTCCGCAAAGTGGGCGATCCCTTGCTGGGTGTTGCCCGTGAAAAGTTCTGGCCCAACATCGGCATTGCTGGTGTTCACCGTGTCGACGGCTCCCCCGGTCAGACCAAGGCCATCAAAACCCTGCAAATGGCGGCGTAACGCCTTGCTGACCGCGCGATAAGGGCGGGCCAGATCTGGCCCGCCTTTCACTTTACTGAGAGGGCGATCCCATGAAAATCAAGATCATCACAAGCTGTTCCGGCCCCGTCGGCAGCTTCGTTCAGGGGCAGGAACCAACCGTTGCTGATCACATCGGGAAAGACCTGTGCCGCGCCGGTTACGCAGAGAGGCTGGACGCAGAGGCGCAGCCCGTTGACCTTTTTGCAAATGAAACCGGCGATGAGGCTGCGACCGAACCGGCAGATGACAGGGCCATCGAAGGCCAGGCCGAGGCAAGCGGCGCACCGAAAACCGATGAGGGTGCAAAGCAGGTTTCCGAAGCGGGTGACGCTTCGAAGGCCTCCAAGAAGCAGTAGACCGCTGTGTCTCTAACTCTGGTCACCCCGCCCGCAGCTCTGCCTGTTGAACTGGATACCATGCGGGGGCATCTTCGTGTCGAAGAAGGGCAAGAAGAGGTTTATTTGACCCATTGCCTGACAACGGCAACTGCTCAACTGGATGGCGACAATGGCGAGCTTGGTTGCGCTTTGCTGCACCAAACTTGGGCAGAGCGTTTCCCTCCCGTTCGGACTGGGCGCACGGCGGTTTGCCTTTCCCTGCATCCGGTGGTCACGCTTCAGGCGGTGGAGTATCGGGACGCCGCCGGTGCGTGGCAATCTGCCGACCTGGGCGCGTTTGAGTTGTTCGAGGAAGACGGGCGGTTCTGGGTCCAGTCGAAAAGCTGGCCCACTCCTGGAGCGTATCCAAAACCGCTGCGCCTGACGTACCGTGCGGGGTTTGGCGCAACAGGTGCGGACATCCCCTCGCCTCTTGTTCATGCCGTTTTGCTGCTGGCTGCGCATTTCTATGAGAACCGGGAACCCGTTGTCATGGATGGAACGCCGGTGGAAATGCCCCGGTCGGTGGATGCGCTGATCGCTCCCTACAAGGTCTGGTGGCGATGAATGTCGGCAAGCTGGATCGGAAGATCCAAATCCTGAAACACAATGGCGGCAAGAACCCCCTGGGGGAGCGGATCAAAGATGGGTTTGACCCTGGTGTGACCTATCCCGCGTCTTATTCCCCCGTCAGCGATGGGGAACGGTTCCGGTCTGGACAGGTGGAAGCCGTCAGCGTAGCGCGCTTTGTCGTCAGGTGGTCTGCCACCTCCGCAGCGATCACGGGAGAGGACCGTTTGAGGTTCGAGGGAGAAGACTGGGAAGTCTCGGGCATCAAGGAAATCGGCCGCAGACGGTGGATTGAAATCACCGCTTGGCGAAAGTGAGGGTGCATGCCGATCAAGATGAAAATCGAAGGCGCGGGCGATATCGAGCGCGCGCTTGCCGAGCTGGCTTCCGGCACAGCAAAGGGGGTTGCGCGGCGCGCCATGAAAAAGGCGTTGCGCCCTGTTGCAGAAGCGGCGGAGGCCTCACCGTTCGCAATTGCTGTCACAAGCAAGCTTACGGCCCGGCAGCGCTCCAGGTCACGAAAGGACCGCGGCCCCTCAAAAGTTGCTCTCTATGTCGGCCCGGTTCAGCAGGACGGCAGCCATGCGCCGCATGCGCATTTCATCGAATTCGGCACCGCACCGCGCTTGCACAGTTCGGGAAAACATGTCGGCGCAGTGATGGCTGAACCTTTCATGCGGCCTGCCTGGGATTCGCAATCTGGAACCATGGTGGAGATCCTGAAGCGCGAGCTTTGGGCCGAGATTGAGAAGGCGGTGGCGCGCGCTGCGCGTAAGGCCGCGAAGGCGGGTTCCTGATGGAACTGGATCTGAAACTGGCTCTTGATCCGCTGGGGCTGCCGGTCACCTGGGGCGCGTTCGACGCGGCGGAGGGTTTGCCTTGTGTCACGCTGCAACAGATCAGCGGCAACGGCAGTTACAGCCTAGCGGGGCGCGGGTCTATCGAGACGGCACGGGTGCAGGTCAATGTCTATGCTGAAACCTACTTTGACGCCAAGAACAAGGCCAATGAGATTGAGGCGGCGCTGCATGCGCTGCGCAACAGCGGAGCAATCATCCGCTGTTACAAGATGTCCCGCCGGGGGTCCGCTTCGGAAACCGGCGGCGATGTGATCCAGTTGATCCAACTGGATTTCAAGGTGCGACACCGCACCTGAACTTGCCGGGAAACCGGCTTCCCTCAAAACTGAAAGGATGAGGTAAATGGCACAAAATGTCATTTCCGGCGACGAAATCGTTGTCGAATGGGGCACGGACGGGGTGACCTATGCGGTGATCAAGGGCTGCAAAACCGTCGGCATCCCCGAGGAAACGCAGGAATACCGCGACCGCACGTCCCTGGATAGCCCTGGGCGTTCCAAGGAATACGGCACCGGCATGACCGACACATCGGAGCTGACCCTGAGCTGTTTCTATTCCAAGGAACTCTACGCTCTGGCGAAGTCTTACAAGGCCTCTGGCAATCCGATCTACATTCGGAACACCCTGCCCGCGATGGACGATCAATCCGCAGGTGACACTTTCGTCTATCAGGCCTTTGTGAACCCGTCGGTCCCGGCGGTCGATGTTGATGGCGACCTGATGACCGATCTGAAACTGCGTCCGACCGGTGTCGTGACCTGGACCGAAGGGGCCGCAGCATGATCAGCACGGTTGAGGTGAAGGTGGGCAAGACCGTCCACAAGCTGAAACTGTCTGTTCGGGCGCAGTATCGTCTTGAAGAGGCCACGGACCGGCCCATTGGTGATCTGATGATGGACCTTCACACCGGCAAAGGTGGTGTCCGCCTGGTGAGCCAGTGTTTGGCGGAAGCGCTGGACGATGGCGCGGGCGGGACGCTTGATGATGCCCTGGCTTTGCTGGAGGCTTGTGGCGGCGCGCAGCGGTTCTCGCCGCATCTGTCCGACGTTCTGAATGCGGCCTTCCCTGTGCCGGAAGAGGTCCAGGGCGACAAGGATCCCGAAGCGGATGACGCATCGGAGGGAAACCAGAGCGCGGCCTAAATTGGCCGCGTCTTCTGTCGGTGTGGTGCGAGTTGGGTTTGTGCCACACCGAATTTCCGAAGGTCAGCCTTCGGGAGTTCGATCTGATCACCAAGGCAAAACGCAAGGGGCTGGATGCGGAGTTCAGCGCGCGGCGTGTCTTGAATCAGGAGCTGGCGAAGCTGGTGTCCTATGCCTTCCACAAGCCCGACAAGATGCCGGATTTCACTGGTTCGGCTCCAAGCCAAAAGCAGAAAAAGTCCAGCGGCATTGAGGCGTTTCGCGCGCATCTCATTGGCATGGCAATTGAAAGCAAGAAAGGTGCCTAAATGGCCGGAGCAGTAATTGGCGCCCTGCGCGGGGTGCTGGGTCTGGATACTGCCGCGTTTGAGCGTGGCGCGAAACGCAGCAAAGCGACCATGGGTGACGTCGAACGGCGCTTTGACCGGATGGCTGCACGGGTTGATCGGATCGGCAAACGTATGACAGTGGGCTTGACCGCCCCCATGGCTGCAATGGCAACGGTCGCGGTCAAGTCCAGCCTGCAAACTGTCGATGCGCAAGCCAAGATGGCGCAGAGCTTCGGGACCACGGTCAAATCCTTGCAGGTCCTGGAGCGCGCGGGAGATCTGGCCGGGGTGTCGATGGGTGAGGTTCAGCAAGCCTCTATCCAGCTCTCAAAGCGCTTAAGTCAGGCCGCAGCCGGTGGTGGTGCTGCTGCAAAGGTTCTGGAGCGCCTGCACCTGCGCGCACAGGATCTGCAACAACTGCCCCTTGATGAGCGGCTTGCGAAGATCCAAGGCGCAATGACGAAGTTCATTCCCGAAGCGGAACGGGCGGCGGTGGCGTCCGATCTGTTTGGCAGCCGCGCGGGCCTGATCTTCACCCGGATCGACACGGCCACGCTGGCGACGGCAACGCGGGACGTCGAACGCTTCGGTGTGGCTGTGTCCGAGGTGGACGCCGAGCAGATCGAGGTGACGAACGATGCGCTGTCGCGCCTTGGCCTGGTCAGCAAGGGTCTTGCCAATCAGTTGACTGCATCGCTTGCGGCACCGCTGGAGGTGATTGCCAACAAAGCCGCAGACGCGGCGGCGTGGTTCACCGGGTTGAGCGATGAGACCAAGCGCGTCATCGCGGTAAGCGCAACTCTGGCTGCGGGCCTGGGTCCTATTGCCTTGGGGCTGGGGGCAATCATCAAACTATCTGCCCCGGTCGTGACTGGGCTGATTGCGATCACCGGGGCAGCAAAAGCTCTGTCTCTTGCGGTGATCGTTGCCGCCGGTCCCTGGGGGATTCTGGCCGGGGCCGCTGTGGCGGCGGCTGGGTATCTGCTCTTGTTTCGGGACAACAGTGGCAAGGTGGAGGGTGCGGCCTATGACGCGGCGGCGGGAACCGCAGCGCTGAGTGGTGAGCTTGCTGCCTTCACCAATTCCTATGCGCCGCAGGCGGCAAAGTCTGCCATCGACCTTGCCAACGACAATTACAAGCTGGCGGCGTCGGCCTTCGAGGCTGCAAAGGCGGAGGTCGCCAAACGCAAGGCCATCGCGGAGGCTGCGCTAATCGAATACGACGCGGCGTCGGATCCAGAGGCCGCGCTGATCCTGGGTGATAGGAGTGATAAGGCCTATCTGGCGCTTGCAGGTGCTGTAGAGAAATACCGGAAACAGGAAATCGTTCTCCAGCAGACGTTGGCGGAGCGTAGCCGGGTCACCGCCGTCGTAACCGGTTCTGACACCAAGATGGCAGAGAGCCTGAAAAAGGTCAGCACCGAGTTGGATATTTCCGTCAAGGGGCTGGATAAGTTTTCTGGCGGGGCAAAGGGTGCGGGCAAGGGCCTGGATGATTTGATCCCGAAAATCGACGTCGCGGCGGATGTCATTGAAAACCGACTGATGACAGGGATTGACGGTGCCGCCGGGGCGTTCGGGGATCTGGTGGCAAGTGGCTTTGAGGATTTCGAGGGCTTTACGGACGGCCTCAAGGCCACGTTCCGGCGCGCGCTCGCGGATATGGCGTCCACGGCGGCGCGTAACAAGATCACCGTCTGGCTGGGGCTGGGATCGACGGGCGGTGTGGCTGGAACTGCTGTGGCGTCTGCCGCTACGGGTGGCGGTGGCGCTGGCGGTGGTTTGCTGGGTGGCCTGCTGGGCAATGTCGGCGGTGGCCTGTTGGGTGGCGGCGGATTCCTTGGCGGGATCGGGACCGGCTTGGGCGGGGTTCTGTCAGGCGGTGGCCTGGGCAGCTCTTTCGCGAACCTTGGCGGGCTGCTGTCCGGCGCGTCCGGCGGCGCTGGTGCCATCGGCGCGGCGATCCCTGCGGTGGGTGTGATCCTGGCCGCAACCGCTGTCCTGTCCAAAGCGCTCAGCCGCAAATATGCCGGCACGGCCATTCGCGGCACACTGGGGGCCGAAGGTTTCGACGGCACCAGCTTTGATTTCTACAAAGGCGGCGCGCTGCGGTCGAACAAGGCCAATTACAAGGCGGTTCCCGAAGCCATTCAGGCGATGCTGGACACCACGATGCGCGGCGTCACAACCGGGCTGACCAGCATGGCAACCGTGCTGGGTCTCAGCACCGGGGCGCTGGCCGGGTTCAATGATGAGCAGTTCACGCTCTGGACCAATGGCAAAGACCAGGCTCAGATCCAACAAGAGCTGGGCGTCTTCATCGAAGGCGCGTCGGACAAGATGGCAGCGCTTGTGCTGGGAACCGATGCGTTCACCCGCGCGGGGGAAAGCGCCCATGACGCACTGACCCGCCTGTCCACCGGTTTGGGCGCGGCGAACGATCAGGCCGATCTGCTGGGGCATCGGATGTTTGCCGTGTCGCTGGCCGGGGCGGATCTGGCGTCCGATCTGGTGGATGCCTTCGGCGGCGTGGAAGCGATGGCTACGGCAACCGGGGCCTATTGGCAGGCGGTCTATTCCGAAGCCGAGCGGAATGAGGCCACCCTGCGCCGGTTGCGGGCTACCTTCGCGGATCTTGGGCTTGCGATGCCGGAAAGCCGGGCAGAATTGCGCGGGCTGGTCGAAGGCTTCGACACC
>JALEGX010000041.1 GCA_022763485.1 Paracoccaceae bacterium
AGAAGGGCGCGCACCGGTTCAGGCCTGGCCCGGCGACATCGTCCACCATGCGCCATACCAGAGACATGCAATCGAAGTGACGCCAGGCCCGCTGTTGGCGGCCGCTTTCTGGCGTGGGGAGGGATTAATGGAAAAGTCGGATCTGTTGAGGGGGCATTCATGAAAATCACCAAGATCTCATTGTGGCACGTGCCTCTGACCAGCCACACGGCCTATTACATGGCCGAGGGCAAGACCTGCGATACGGTCGAAACGGTTGTCGTGGCTCTGGAGACGGACACCGGCCACGCCGGCTGGGGCGAGGTCTGCCCGATCCCGCATTACCTGCCTGCCTACGCGCGCGGCGTGGTCCCTGCGGTACAGGAAATGGCCCCGGTGCTGATGGGGGCGGATCCGGTCGGGCCTGAGGCGGTCATGGCGAAGCTGGATCAGTGGCTGCAGGGCCATGTCTATGCCAAGTCGGCCATCGACATCGCCCTGTGGGACCTGACGGGACAACAGGCGGGGTTGCCGTTGCACGCTCTGCTGGGCGGTCAGCGTCAGGACAGCATGCCGCTTTATCATTCGATCACCTGTGTCGCGCCTGAAGAGATGGCGCGCATCGCCAAGGACGCGCAGGCCAGCGGCATGGCCCAGTTCCAGGTCAAGCTGGGCGCGGATCGCGACTGGCAGGCGGATGTCGCGCGGCTGCGGATGGTGCGCGAAGCGGTCGGCGAAGGGCCGCTGGTCTATGGGGACTGGAACTGCGGGGCCACATCGCTGGATGCCTCGCGGGTGGGGCGCGCCGTTGCCGATCTGGACATCATGCTGGAACAGCCCTGCGCAACCATCGAAGACTGCGCGCGTGTCCGGCAGGCCTGCGGGTTGCCGATGAAGATGGATGAAAACGCCCACGATACGGCCTCGCTGCTGCAGGCCCATGCGGCGGGTGTCATGGATGCGGTTGCGCTGAAACTGTCGAAGTTCGGTGGGTTGTCGGCCACCCGCCGGGCCCGCGATCTGTGCCTGCACCTTGGCGCCAAGATGTGCATCGAGGACACTTGGGGCTCTGACATCACCACGGCCGCCTTGCTGCACCTTGGTGCGTCAACCGATCCGCTGCGGGTGATGAACGTCTGCGACCTCTCTTACTACGTTGGGCCGCGGCTGGATCCGAACGGCCCGGAACGGGATGCGGGCCGCATCAAACCGCCATCGGCACCGGGGCTGGGCGTCAGCCCGGACCGTGCACAATTGGGTGAACCGGATGCGGTTTTCGATTGAGTTTTTGACTGAATGGTCAAATAATCCTCTGCAACCACGATACGCTTTCAACAGGACTGAACCATGAAACAGATACTTTCTCAGGCCGAATGGGCCGAACGGGCCAAGGCGGTTCTGCCGGCTGGCGGGTTCGGGAACTTTGATCCGTCGGTCTTCATCAAGAGCGGTCAGGGCAGCCGGGTCTGGGATGAGGACGGCAAGGAATATGTCGACCTGCTGATCGGCTCGGGGCCGATGCTGCTGGGGCATGGACATCCCGAGGTGTTGGAGGCCGTGGCCGAACAGCTGCCGAAGGGCATGACCTTCTTCGCCAACAATGCCGATGGTGTAGAGCTGGCCGAAGAGATCTGCCGCGCAGTGCCCTGCGCCGAGCAGATCCGCTATGTCTCGTCCGGTGGTGAGGCCGATATGTACGCCATCCGTCTTGCGCGGGCGTTCACCGGTCGGGACAAGATCGTGAAGTTCGAAGGCGGCTATCACGGCATGAGTGCCGAGGCGCAGATGTCCCTGGCGCCCAGCCGAATGGTCAACTTCCCGCAGGCGGTTCCCGACAGTGCGGGCATCCCGGAAAGCGTGCGCGCCGAAATGCTGATCGCACCCTTCAACGACCCGGATTATGTCCGCTCGCTGCTGGCCGAACATGGCGATGACGTCGCCGCCATCATCGTTGAACCGCTGCAGCGGATCATCCCGCCGGAGCCGGGTTTCCTGCAGTTCCTGCGTGAAGAGGCGGACAAATACGGTATCGTCCTGATCTTTGATGAGGTCGTGACCGGCTTCCGTTTCGCCTATGGCGGGGCGCAGGAGCTGTATGGCGTGACACCGGACATTGCTACGCTGGGCAAGATCATCGGCGGCGGCTTCCCGCTGGCGGCCATTGCGGGGCGTGCCGACATCATGGCGCATTTCGACAAGGCGGCCGTGGGCGCGGACAAATGGCTGATGCAGCTTGGCACGCTGTCCGGCAACCCTGTCGCCGCCATTGCAGGTCTGAAAACAATGGAGATCCTGCGCCGCGATGGGGCCTATGACACCCTGCGCGCGCATGGTCAGCGCTTGATGGATCTGGCGTCCGCCGCTTTGGATGCCCAGGGCATCGCCTACAAGATCGTCGGCGACAAAACCCTGTTTGAAATCGTGTTCACCGACACGAAGCCACTGAACTATCGCGATGTTTTCACCTCGAAGATGGATGTAGGCGCAAAGTTCAACGCCGTGCTGATGGAGAACGGTCTGTTCAAGTCGCCGGGCAAGACCTATCCCTGTCTGGCTCTGACCGAGCAGGACTTTGAACTGGCCGAAGCCGCCTATGAAAAGGCCGCTGCAGCCATCGCGGACATGTAATTTTAAGGCACCGGCCTCTTGCTGGCCGGTGCCACCTGCCGGGTGTTCGCCGTGGCGTGGTTTCCGTTCCTGTCAAACCCGATTATGCTGTGGCAAATCAATGGGTCAAAGGCATGGCTGGGCAAACCGAACAGGTACTGAACGCAATCCTGAATGATATCGAAAGCGGTCAGTTGATCCCGGGCGGATCGCTGGACGAGGCAGAGCTTGTGTCGCGGCATGGCGTGTCCCGCACGCCGGTGCGCGAGGCGTTCATCCAGTTGGAGGCCCATGGTCTGATCCGGCGTCTGCCACGCAAAGGCGCGGTGCTGTTCAAACCATCCTTGGAAGAGTTTCTGGCCATTCTGGAAGTCCATGCCAAGCTTGAGGGGCAGGCGGCAGGGCTTGCCGCGCGGCGTCTGTCGCCCGAGGGCGCAAAGTCTCTGGAAAGCATTGTTCAGGACTGTGAGCGCCACGCGGCCGAAAAAGGCGACGGGGATCCCAACGGCTATTATCAGCTGAACATGCGGTTTCACGGGGTGGTGGCCGAAGGGTCAGGGAACCCGTTCCTGGTTGAGATGATCAAGACCAACGCGCGCAAGCTGATGGCCTATTACCGCGCCCGATACAGGTATCCGGGATCCATCGCGGTCTCTGCGCGCGAACACCGGGAGATCGCCGAACTGATCTTTGCCCATGAACGGGAAAAGGCCGAAGCGGCGATGATTGCCCATGTGCAATTCGATCAGGTGACGGTGATGGATCTGCTGGCTGCGCTGGGGTGAGCGCGGGCTTCACCCCTTGTTGGCGCTGATGGCGCCCTGCTCAAAGAAGCGGGCGATGCTTTCGGCAAAGGCAGCCTGATCTGCCGTATGTGACAGCGAGGCCACGGCCTGCGCGTGAATATCGGGTCCCAGTACGGTTTCCATTTCATCGGTCAGCGCAGCGATGAAGTCCGGCGTCATTTCCGGGTGATGCTGGGTGGTGAAGACATGCTGCCCGATCATGAAACCTGCATTGCACGCCCCGGATGTGGCGATTGCCGTGGCCCCGTCCGGCAGCGCCGAGACGCATTCGCAATGCGATCCGTAAAGCGCAAACTCTTCTGGTAGCTTAGCCGCCCAATCCGGGCGCTGAACCAGCGTGTTGATCACCCGGCCGTGGGCCCAGCCATCGGGGTTGTGGTCTATGGCCCCGCCAAGCGCCAGCGCGATGGCCTGATGTCCGAAGCAGGCCCCGAAGACGGGAAACCGATGTGCATTCATCTGTACGATCAGCCTCAGCAGCTGATCCACCCAGGCCGCGCCACTGCGGACGGAGGCAGGGCTGCCAGTGATCATCGCGCCATCGAATTCCCCGATGTCGTCGGGAAATACACCGTCCTTGACCGCAAAGCTGGTGCAGCGCCAATCCGGACGAACGCTTTGGATCAGGTCGGTGAATTTCGTGCCGTCTTTCGGGTGCCGTTGGGCGAATTCGCTTTCGTCCGTGTTGGTCATCAGGATGGCCAGGTGCATGATTCCACGCCGTTCTTTTTGATTTACATATTTATGGCTTCTATTAATATACATAAAAAGCCACCAACGGGAAGCCCCAATGACCATCTGGACACCGACCGACAGCGGATATGCCGACCTCACCAGCCATGACACGTTTGCCGACGGGGTCCCGCACAACACCTTCGCGCGGTTGCGCCGTGATGACCCGTTGCACTGGACTGAATATGAGGGGGGCGAAAACTTCTGGTCGGTGACCCGCTATGACGACATCACCGTGATGAACAAGAACACCGAAGTGTTCTCCTCGGCCCGCGGGATCCGGATGGAGGACCAGTCCTATGAGGAATATCTGGCCCGCCGCACCTTTCAGGAGACCGACCCGCCAGAGCACACGCAGGTCCGGATGAAGCTGCTCAAGGCGTTCTCCAACACGGTCATGCAGCAATATGAGCAGGACATTCGTGATCTCTGTGAAGAAATCCTTGAGGACGCGCTGGGGCAGGAAACCTTTGACGCGACCAAGCTGATTGCGCGTCAGCTGCCGATGCGCATGTTGGGCCGCATCGTTGGCCTGCCGGACGAAGATCTGCCGTGGCTGGTTGAAAAAGGCGATGCGCTGATCGCCAACACCGATCCCGATTTCACCTCTCACGTCATGGACAAGCTGGAAACCGATGAGTTTCGCATGATGCCCTTCAACTCTCCGGCCGGAGCAGAGCTTTATGCCTATGCCAAGGAGTTGATGGAGAAGAAAGAGCGGGATGGCGACACCTCTGGCGTTCTTCATCTGATCCTGCAGCCGGCCAAGGATGGCTCGATGATCACCGAGACGGAGTTCCGGAACTTCTTCTGCCTGCTGGTGGCGGCGGGCAATGACACCACGCGCTATTCGATTGCGGCCGGGATCCAGGCGATGTGCCATCAGCCCGAACTGCTGGGCCAGATGAAGGAGGGCGGGTCCGTCTGGGACACCGCGTCGGATGAGATCATCCGCTGGGCAACCCCCGCGACCTACTTCCGCCGGACTGCGACGCAGGACTACGAAATGCATGGCAAGACGATCCGCGCCGGGGACAAGGTGCTCTACTGGTTCGCCTCAGCCAACCGCGATGACAGCAAGTTCGAAGATCCGTTCCGCGTCAATCTGCACCGTAGCCCAAACCGGCACCTGTCGTTTGGTCAGTTCGGGCCGCATGTCTGCCTGGGCATGTGGCTGGCGCGACTGGAGGTGAAGGTTCTGTTCCAGGAGCTGTCCAAACGGTTGAGCCATATCGAACCCGCCGGGCCGCACAAATTCCTGCGGTCGAACTTTGTGGGCGGCATCAAGGAACTGCCTGTTTCGATCAGGCGCGCATAAGCGCTTCGAAAAAACTACTGAATATGTTAAGTTAAAAGAAGCCCGCCAAGAGGCTTCGAACGTCCAACAGGGAAGGACCTGCAATGAAAACCCGTCTACGCGCTCTGTTTTGCGATCACCTGAGCATCATGCGCGGAAAATACCTGCCTCATTCCAAGATCGGGGATGACAGCACCCGGTTCTGCCGGTCCACCTTTGGCGTTCACTATGACCGGGACCTGCTGGATGCACCCGGTGCGATGATGAAGCAGGGCCTGCCGGACATGGAGCTGAAATGGCTGCACGATGACATCCGCGACAGCTGGCATGCCGATACACAGATCGTTCTTGGGGATCTCTATGATGATGCGGGCGAGCGGCTGCCGTTGTGTCCGCGCGGTGCGCTCAAAAGGGCGGTTGCAGATTGGGAGGCCAAGGGCCTGACACCCAAGGTCGGCATCGAGCTGGAAGCCTTTGCCATGCAGGCCGATGATCGCGGGCGGCTGGTTCCCTATGATGCGCCGGGCGGGGTTGTCTATGGCACCGGTCCCTATGCAGATCCGCTGCGCTTCAATGACCGGATCTGGGCCATGGCGGATGAGATGGGGTTTTCGCTGGACATGATCACGGCGGAATTCGACAGCCCGCAGTTTGAATACACCCTGACCTTCGACAATGCGGTCAAGGCGGTGGATGACATCGTTCTCTTCCGTCTGATGGCCCGTGAAATCGCGCTGGAATACGGGATCGTGCTGACCTTCATGCCGAAACCGGTGCCCGAAGCGGGCGGCTCCGGCATGCATATCAACTTCTCCTTCACCAATGAGTCCGGTGGCAATGCCCTGTCTTCGGGCGCGCGTGGCGGACCGGAACACATGAATGATCTGGCGCGCGGCTGTCTGGCGGGTCTCATCCAGCACCACAAGGGGCTGGCGGGTCTGATCGCGCCGACCGCGAACTCCTACATGCGCCTGCAGCCCGGATCGCTGTCGGGTTTCTGGCAGAACTGGGGCGGTGACCATCGTAATGTGACCACCCGGATCAGCTCGGAAGGGGGCGCAAAGGCGCGGCTGGAGCATCGGATGGCGGATGCCTCGGCCAACCCATACACCGCGGTTGCCGCGGTCCTGCAGGCGTCCCGCCTTGGGGTGGAGCAGAACCTGACCTTGCCGCCTATGGAAACCGGTGACGGGTTTGATCGCACCGATGCCAAGGAAGGCACGGCGATTGACCTGAAGGGGGCGGTGGCCGATCTGGAGCGTGACACTGCACTGACGCAAGCGGTAGGGGCCGAGCTCTGCGCCAACCATATCTACATGAAGCAGAAAGAAGTGCGTAAAACCAAGGATCTGGAGGGCGAAGCCCTGCGTGACTTCTACGTCTATTTCGTCTGAGGACCTGACATGAAAATGAATGTGACCTGGACCCTGCCTGCGGGTGGGACGGTGTCGGCTGCGGTCGAGCCGGGCCAGAACCTGATGGAAGCGGCCACTGAAAACAACGTGGAGAATGTCACCGGCGAATGTGGCGGCAGCCTGAGCTGTGCCACCTGCCATGTCTATGTCGAAGGCGATTGGTTCGACAAGACAGGAGAGATCGGCGAATTCGAGGATGCCATGCTGGACATGGCCCCCGGAGAGCGGCGTCCCAACAGCCGGTTGAGCTGTCAGATCGAAGCGCATCCCGATCTGGATGGTCTGCAACTGACGGTGCCCGAGAGCTGACGCACGACGGTGCCAGCCCGCCACAACGTCCGGGAAATCAGATCAGGTTATCGAACGGGGCTTGATCTGAGGCGCTCAGCCGACGATTGTTGCGCAAAACGATACAAAGGCAGAGGGCAATACCGTGGCAGAGCAGCAGCTGGCGGCGTCCGCAGATCAGACCGAAGTTGTCGCGGAATGCTTGGGGGTGAAGGTTCCGGCCTCCCGTTATCTTCATGAAAATCGGATCGCGCGGATCAATGCCGCCGAATACGAAGGGCACGAAATTCGTGGGTCGCTCCATGTGGTCGGCTCCGAAGACGTGGTGCTGGAAATCGGTGCCGGGATCGGGCTGGTTGGCGCGGTCATCGCTTCGAACAATGCCCCCAAGAAAGTGCACAGTTTCGAAGCCAATCCCGAATTGATCCCCGAAATCCGGTCCCTCTATGCGCTCAACGGGCTGGAAGAGGTCATCGAGGTTCAGAATACCGTCCTGCTGACGGGCGAGGATCAGCCCGACACCATCCAGTTCCACCTGCGCAACAGCTATCTGGGATCATCGCTGATCGAAGCGGAAGGCAAGGTGCGCAAGACGGTTGAAGTGCCCACCGCCGATTTCAACAAGATATGTTCCGAGCTGGAGCCGACGGTTCTGGTGATGGACATCGAAGGCGGAGAACTGGATCTGCTGCGGCACGCCGATCTGTCGCCTTTCCGCGCGGTCGTGCTGGAGTTCCATCCCGGTGCCTACGGCATCGAAGGCATGCGCGAGTGCAAGTCCATCCTGCGGGACGCGGGCTTTGTCCGGATTGATGAGAAATCCACCCGTATCGTCTGGGCTTGCGAACGGCCCAAGGCCACGGAAAGCTGAGGGCCGTCATTGACGGGGGCGGGATGTGATCACATACTCCCGCCATGACGCCAAATCGCCCCTCTGAAACCGCCTCTTCCGCCCATGACAGGGTCTATCGTTCGCTGCGCACCCGCATCATGCACGGCGAGATTGAGCCGGGCGCGGCGCTGACCTTGCGCGGAATCGGCAAGGAATTCGACGTGTCGATGACCCCCGCCCGCGAAGCGGTGCGGCGGCTGGTGGCCGAAGGGGCGCTGTTCCTGTCGACCTCGGGTCGGGTGTCGACGCCGGAACTGACCCATGACCGGATCGAGGAACTGGCCGCGCTGCGCGCATTGCTGGAGGTTGAACTGGCCAGCCGGGCGCTGCCCAGAGCGCATATCGCGCTGATTGACCGGCTGAACACCATCAACGGCACGGTGGCTGAAATGGCGGCCAAGCGGGACGCCGTGGGTTACATCCGCTCCAACCTGGAGTTTCACCGCACGCTTTACCTGCGGGCACAGGCCCCGGCCATGCTGGCCATGGCGGAAACTGTGTGGTTGCAGCTGGGGCCGACGATGCGGTCCCTTTATGGGCGTCTGCGCCGGACGGAGCCGCCACAGAACCACAAGCTGATTATTGCCGCCTTGAAGGCCGGGGATGAACCCGGCCTCCGGTTGGCGGTGCGCTCTGACGTGACCCATGGCCTGCGGCTGATCGCGGGTTGAAGCCCGCTGTGGCTCAGGCCGTTGCTTCGAACCCGGCCTTGAGCGCGGACAGGATGGTGTTCACGTCGTCTTCGGTCAGGATCAGTGGCGGCGACAGGATGATGTTGGGGCCGGAGACCCGGACCATTGCACCGTTCTGATAGGCGACTTCCTGGATCGTGTTGATCGTTGCCTTGTCGATCGGGGCCTTGGTGGCCGGGTCCGAGACCAGCTCCAACGCGCACATCAGGCCGTGGCCGCCGCGCACATCCCCGATCAGCCCATATGCGCCTTGCAGATCCAGCAGCCCCTTGTGCAGCTCCGCGCCACGAACGGCCGCGTTTTCCGGGACGTTCTGCTTCAGGGTTTCGTCCAGGCAGGCCAGCGCCGCGGCCGCGCCCACAGGGTGCCCCGAATAGGTGTAGCCATGACCGATTGCGGCGCGTCCGCTTTCGTCCTTTTCGAAGGTTTCAGCCACATTTTCCGCGATCATGACCGCGCCGAAGGGGAAATATCCGTTGGTGATGGCTTTTGCCGTACACATGAAGTCCGGCTGTACGCCCCAATGGCGCGATCCGGTCCAGCTGCCGGTGCGTCCGAAGGCGGTGATGACCTCATCCGCGATCAGCAGGATCCCGTGTTTGGTGCAGATCTCGCGCACGCCGGGCATGAAGCTTTCGTGCGGCGGGATGACACCACCCGCGCCCAGGATCGGCTCCATGATGAAAGCGGCAACAGTGCCCGCGCCCTGGAACGCGATCTCATCTTCCAGCGCTTGCAGGCAGAGCTGTGCCAGCTTTTCCGGATCGGTTTCATTGAACGGGTTGCGATAGGTGTAGGGCGCCGGGATGTGGTAGCAGCCGGGCAGCAGGGGTTCGTATTGGGTGCGGAAGTTCGCGTTGCCGTTGACCGAGGCACCGCCCATGTGGGTGCCGTGGTAGCCCTTTTTCAGGCTCAGGAACTTGGTGCGCCCGGCTTCGCCACGCACCTTGTGATACTGACGCGCCAGGCGCAGCGCGGTTTCCACCGAATCCGAACCCCCCGAGGTATAGAACGCGCGGGTCAGCCCATCAGGGGCAAAGAAGTTTCGCAGCTCTTCGGACAGCTGGATGACCTTGTCATTGGTGGTGCCGCGGAAGATCGAGTAGTAGGGCAACTGGTCCAGCTGTGCGGCAATCGCGTCTTTGATCGGCTGGCAGGAAAAGCCGAGGTTGACGTTCCAGAGGCCGCCAACGCCGTCCACGACCTCATGCCCGTCCACGTCCTTGATCCGCACGCCCGAGGCGCCGGTCACGATGGTGGGAGGATTGGCCTGACAATCGGCCGGATGCGCCATCGGGTGCCAGACCGACCGCGCGTTCATCTCTTTCAAAAAATTGGAATCCTTCATGGATCAGCTCCTCGCTGTGGCCTGGCGGTCCTGCCGGGCACGTTCGTGTTCTGCCTTGGTCATGCTGTGACCTCGGCCGGGTAGGTGTCAGGGGCGACGCCCCCAATTCTGTTGGTCAGGGTGGTCCCGGCGTCCTTCAGGGCGTCCAAAGTGATCTGGCGCTGTGCCGGCGTCATGCGGGAGACTGGTGTGGCCACGGCCAGCGCCCCGATCGGGCTGCGGTTGGGGCCAAAGACCGGCACGGCCAGGGAATGCACTTCGGCTTCGAAGCCACCGATCGATTCCGCGATACCGGTGTGGGTGATCTCTTGCAGAATGGTCCGGATCATATCGGGATCGGTCACCGTCTGCGGTGTATGCGCCTGCAGGGGGTCTGCAAGCAGGTCCTCAACGAACCCATGATCTGCAAAGGCAAGCACGGCCAGTCCCGAGCTTGTGGCGTGATAGGCCAGAACCTCGGCGTCATCCATCGTCACCTTGGTGGCATGGCGGGGCGAATAGGCATGCGACAGCGAATGAAGCTGCATCCCCTGAACAAGCGAAACATGGGTGGTTTCCCCTGTCGCGTCGCTCAGATCGCGCAACACACGACGCGAAACGGACAGGATCGGAACCGAGGCTTCGCGGAAGGCGGCAAGCCTGAGCACCTGTGGTCCAAGCCGATATGCCCGGTCCGTGCCAGCCTGCTCGACAAAGCCTGATTCCTGAAGCTCGCTCATCAGGCGATAGACCGTTGCCTTGTTCATGCCGGACAGCCGGGTAAGGTCACTCAAACCGATCTCGGTCTGTGTGTGGCTGAAAAAATTCAGCAATGACAGTGCTTTGGATACAGTTCCCATGGTCCGTTCTTTGTCGTGTTTCGCCCGATATCCCGGCGGTTCCGGGAAAAAGAAATGCTTGCGATGTTATTTTGTTGACAGATCGGGCGGGGGTCTGTCAATCTAAATTCAAACCAGTGGTTCAAATAATGAACCGATCAACTTGCACCAGGGAGATGCAAATGAAACTCACCACTCTGTTGAAGGGCGCTCTTGCTTCCGCGGCAATCGCGTTGAGCGCAGGCGCGGCACAGGCCGAGTATCCGGAAAAGCCGGTCAACTTCATCGTTCCGTGGCCTCCGGGTGATCTGGAAGATGTGCTGACCCGCATGATCGCCGAAGACTTCCAGAAGGAATACGGCGTTGCGGCTGCTGTCGTGAACAAGCCCGGCGGCGGCGGTGGTCCGTTCCCCGGTGCCATCGAAGTCGCCAATGCGCCGGCGGATGGCTACACTATCGGGTCTTTCGTGATCGGCGTGCCGGTTCTGGGGCACCAGATCGACATTCCGCCGCTGACCCCGGCCAAGTTCGACCCGCTGGGGATCTTTCTGACCTATCCCTTCGTGATCGCGGCCTCCAAGGATGCGCCCTACAGCTCGATGGCGGAGCTGGCAGAGCACGCCAAGTCCAACGATGTTGCGCTGGGCCACTTTGGTGACGTCCTGACGCCCACGCAGGTGACCAAGGCCTTCGCCGTGAACGCGGGCTTCGAATGGGGATCCGACGCGGCGTTTGATGCGCTGGACTGCAACACGCTGGCATCGGGCGATGCGGATGTGATCAACACCACGCTGCAGCTGATCCTGCCGTGCCTTGATCAGGTTCAGGTGCTGGTATCGATTACCGACAGCCGCATCCCGCTGGTTCCGGATGCGCCCACCATCGGTGAGCTGGACAGCAGCCTGAACATCGCGCTGTGGAACGGTCTGTTCGTGACCAAGGACACCCCGCAGGACGTGCGCGCCAAGATCGTGGCCGTTGCGGAAAAAACCGTGATGAGCGAGCGGGCCCAGAAGGTCGCAGCCGAAACCGGCGCGCTGGTCTACTGGCAGAATGCCGATGACTCGGCAGCCCGTGTGGCAGCGGATATCGAAACGGTCTCGCGCATCGGCGAGCTGCTTCAGTAATCTCCCTGCCGGGTCGGAAAGGACGTTTTCGGCCCGGCTTTTTTGTGAAAGTTCCCTGACATGACGACCGAAAAAGAGCGCCGCTTTGTCGGACAGCGGCGCGGTCAGTTGATTTTTGCCCTGGCTTTTTTGCTGGTTTCGGTGATCCTGCTGAGCCTGATCGGTGAGCAGACCCGCTGGGTCAACAAGACCAAGTTCTTTGCGCAGCCAAGGTTCTGGCCCGCCGTGTCCCTGGGGCTGATGGTGCTGTTCGGAGCGCTGCACCTGCGCCGGTTGCCGTGGTGGAAGAACACGCGCTACGACTGGTGGGAAGTCCGCAAATGGGCGGCGGTTCTGGAATACGCGGGCTGGTTCATGGCCTATGTGATCCTTGTGCCTGTCATTGGCTATCTGCCTGTCACCTTGGTCTTCGTCCCCGCGCTCAGCTGGCGCATGGGGTATCGGTCCCGACAGATGCTGTGGATCAGCGCCGTCTTTGCCGTTCTGGTGGTGATCCTGTTCAAGGGCCTGCTGTCGGTGAAGATCCCCGGGGGCATGATCTATGAATACCTCCCCGGCGCCCTGCGCAGTTTTTTCATCCTATATCTCTGAGGATTGTTCCTGATGGATCTGTTGATTTCCGCAATCGAAATCCTGATGCGATGGGATGTTGCGCTGGCGCTGCTGGCGGGGTCCGTCGGTGGTGTGCTGATTGGTGCAATCCCGGGTGTCGGGCCGGCCGTCGCAATCGCGATCCTGCTGCCCGCGACCTTTTCCATGGACCCCATTGTCGGGCTGACGGTGCTCTTGGGCATCTACGGGTCGTCCATGTACGGCGGGGCAATCCCCGCGATCCTGATCAATACGCCCGGTACGGCGGTCAATGCGCTGACCACTTATGACGGCTACCCGATGACCGCGCGCGGAGAGCCGCGCCGCGCCTTGTCGCTGGCCTATTCCGCGTCCTTTTTTGGCGGCATCTTCTCAGTCATCTGTCTGATCCTGTTTGCGCCGGTTCTGGCCAAGATCGCGCCCATGTTCGGCTCGCGAGAGATCTTTCTGGCCGCTCTGCTGGGCCTCTTGCTGGTTGTTGTGGCGCATCGGGGTCAGGCGCTGATCGCTGGTGGGCTGGCGGCCTTCGGGATCTTCCTGCAGACCATCGGCCTGGAGCCGGTGAAATATTCGCAACGCTATACCTTCGGGTCCGATTTCCTGGGCGGGGGCATTAACCTGATCGTGGTGGTGCTGGGCCTCTTCGCGCTCAGCCAGGCCTTTGTCCTGCTGACCGACGAGGATGAAAAGATCCGCCTGACCAAGCTGCGCGGCGGCATGTTCCAGGGCCTGCGAGAGCTGGGCCGCCACCCGCGCGTGGCCAGCGTTTCTGCCGCCTTCGGGGTGCTGATGGGCATGATCCCCGGTGTGGGCGAATTCACCGCGCAATTCATGTCCTACACCTATGCGCAGCGCACGTCGAAACGGCCGCAGGACTTTGGCCGGGGCTCATCCGAAGGGCTGATCGCAGCGGAAACTGCAAACAATGCGGTTCCGGCGGCCGCCATGGTGCCGCTCCTGGCGCTGGGCATCCCGGGCGAGGCGCTGACCGCGATGATGCTGTCGGTGTTTTATGTGCACAACGTGGTGCCGGGGCCGGGGCTGTTCCAGAACCAGATGGATTTCGTGGTGGCTTTGTATCTGGCGCTGCTGGTGTTGAACGTGCTGGTTCTTGTCTTCCTGCTCTTTGCCACCCGGTCGCTGATCCAGGTGGTGCGCATCCCCAACCGCTTTCTGGGGGTCTGTATCCTGACGCTCAGCTTTGTCGGGGTCTACAGCCTGCGCAACTCTGCCGCCGACTGCGTGATGGCGGCCGTGTTCGGGGTGTTGGGCTACATTCTGAAACGCCTGTCGATGCCATCGGTCCCGATTGTGTTGGGCATGGTTCTGGGCGGTATCATGGAGGTCAAGCTGCGTGCGGGCATGGCGCGGGTCAAGGAGCCGCTGGATTTCATTGATCGCCCTGTCGCGTTCATCCTGTTTCTCATCATTATCGTCGTTCTTGCGATCCACGTGCGCCGCGTGCTGCTGGATCGCAAGGAGGTCAAGGAGGCCGAATGGCAGACCAAGAACTCATCAACACGCTTCGGCAGGCTGATGTTGCGCCGCAGAAACTCTTTCTTGAAGGATCGTGGCAAGGTGGTACGGGCGCGCCACTCGAAGTTACTTCGCCGATTGACGGGACTGTTCTGACAACATTGTCCGGCGCGTCCGCTGCGGATGTGGACCGGGCGGTGGCCAGTGCCCGCGCTGCGTTCAACGATGGCCGCTGGTCGCGGCTGGCCCCGGCGGCGCGAAAGAAGGTGCTGCACAGGATCGCCGACCGGATCGAGGCCGAGGCGGTCGAATTGGCTGTGCTGGGCGTGCGCGACAATGGGACCGAGTTCAACATGGCGCTCAAGGCCGAGCCGGGATCGGCGGCGGGCACCTTTCGCTACTATGCCGAGGCGTTGGATAAGGTGGGTGGTGAAATCGCACCTACCGCGCCAGACGTGCTGGGGCTGGTGCACAAGGCACCGGTCGGGGTCGTGGGGGCGATCGTGCCTTGGAACTTCCCGCTGATGATCGGCGCATGGAAGCTGGCCCCGGCGCTGGCAATGGGCAATTCGGTGGTGTTGAAGCCTGCGGAAACGGCGTCGCTGTCGCTGCTGCGGCTGGCGGAAATCTGTGGGGACTGCGGCCTGCCGGACGGGGTGCTGAACGTGGTCACCGGGTCGGGCGCAGAAACCGGCGCGGCGCTGTCGATGCATATGGACGTGGATGTGCTGACCTTTACCGGGTCGGGCGGCACGGGGCGGCGGTTGCTGGAGGCTTCGGCGCGGTCGAACCTGAAACGCTGCTATCTGGAGCTGGGTGGCAAATCCCCCAATATCGTCTTTGCCGATGCGCCGGATCTGATGAAGGCGGCCAAGGTGTCGGCGGCGGGGATCTTCCGCAACTCGGGCCAGGTCTGTGTGGCCGGGTCGCGTTTGCTGGTGCAGGCCGACATTCATGATGAATTCGTCGCGCTGCTGAAGGCGGAGGCCGAGGCGCTGCGCGTGGGTGATCCGCTGGATCTGGGCACGCAGATCGGCGCGGTGAACTCCGAGGATCAACTGGCCCGCAACCTGTCCTTCATGGACAAGGCCGCCCCCGAAGGTGGTCAGGTCATCACCGGCGGCACCCGCATTCTGGTGGACACGGGCGGAAGCTACATGGCGCCGACCATCGTCACTGGCGTGACGCAACATGCGACCCTGTTTCAGCAAGAGGTGTTCGGCCCGGTGTTGGCCGTCACCAAATTTGAGACCGAGGAAGAGGCGCTGCGCCTGGCCAATGCCACCGATTTTGGCCTGGCCGCCGGGGTGTGGACGGCGGACCTGAGCCGCGCGCATCGCATGGTGGCGGGTATTCGCGCGGGCGTAGTGCATGTGAACACCTATGGCGGGGCCGATAACACGGTGCCTTTGGGTGGCGTCGGTCAATCCGGCAATGGGCATGACAAATCGCTCCATGCGCTGGATAAATACGTTGATCTGAAAACTGCCTGGATCCAGCTATGACCGCGCAGGACCTGATGGCGCGGCGGGCCCGGCTGCTGGGGCCCAATGTGTCGACCTTTTACGAGGAACCATTGCATCTGGTACGCGGGCAGGGGACCAGGGTCTGGGACGCAGACGGGCGCGAATATCTGGATTGCTACAACAACGTGCCGCATGTGGGGCATTGCCACCCCAGGGTGGTGGAGGCGATTGCGCAGCAGGCGGCGACGCTGAACACCCATACGCGGTATCTGCACGAGGGCATTCTGGATTATGTCGAGGCGCTGACTGGAACCTTCGCCCATCCGCTGGACACCGCGATCATGACCTGCACCGGATCTGAGGCCAATGACATCGCACTGCGCATGGCGCAGGCGGTGACGGGCAAGACCGGGGTGATTGCCAGCGACCACACCTATCACGGCAACACCATGGCGGTCAGCCAGCTGTCGCGCACCAACCCGCCTCCCGGCGGCTACTGGGACAATATGGCCTTTGTGCCCGCGCCAGACAGCTATCGCCCGCTGGGCGGGGAAGGGGGCATGGCCCATGCCCGCGCCTTTGCCGCCGAGGTCGAGGCGCGGATTGCCGAGCTTGAAGAGCGTGGCCATGGCGTGTCCTGCCTGATCCTGTGTCCCTATTTCGCCAACGAAGGCTTCCCCGCGCTGGAAAGCGGCTGGCTGGACCCGGCGATTGCCGCGGTGCGCAAGGCGGGTGGCATTATTATTGCCGATGAGGTGCAGCCGGGGTTCGGGCGTGTCGGGACGCATTTCTGGGGCCATCAGAAGGCGGGGTTCGTGCCGGATGTGGTGACGCTGGGCAAGCCGATGGCTAATGGGCATCCGGTTGGCGGGGTGGTGACAAGCGCCGCAGTGATGGCCGAGTTTCGCACCCGGTTCCGCTACTTCAACACGTTCGGCGGCAACCCGGTCAGCGCCGCCGCGGCCCAGGCCACATTGCAGGTGCTGCAAGACGAAGGGCTGGTCGAAAACGCCCGCGTGATGGGGGATTACGCGCGTGACGGCCTTCGCGATCTTGCCACGCGCCACGACTGCATCGGGGATGTGCGCGGCTCCGGCCTGTTCTTCGGGGCCGAACTGGTTTTGGATCAGGATACGAAGCAACCGGCGACGGCCTTTGCCAAACGCGTGGCAAATGAGATGCGCCAGCGTGGGGTGCTGCTGAATTTCCTTGGGATCCACTACAACACGCTGAAGATCCGCCCGCCCATGTGTTTCAGCCAGGTCGATGCGGATCAGATGCTGGAGACGCTGGATCAGGTCCTGAGCGATCTGCCGCTGGTGGCGTGATGCAGGATCTGCCTGTCGAAGCTGCGCTGGCGCTTTGGGGGATGCCTCAGGCCACTGCCCAACTGGTGGCGCAGCGGGAAAACACCGTCTTTCGGGTGCAGCATGGTCCGGCCTGTTTTGCCCTGCGGTTCCATCGGCCCGGCTATCGATCGGCGGCAGAGTTGAATGCGGAACTGCTTTGGATGGATCACCTGTCCCGCAGCGGCTTTGGCGTGCCACGACCGAAGGCGGACGGCACGGGGGCGTTCATTCGGCAACTGGGCCCGATTCATGTCAGCCTGCTGGACTGGTTGCCGGGGTGTCCGGCGGGTAAAACCGGACAGTTTGACAACATCCCGGATCCCATTGCCTTTTGCGAGCAGCTTGGGCGTGAGATCGCGCGGATGCACGATCTGACCGACCGATGGGAGCTGCCCGCAGGCTTCACGCGTCCCGATTGGCGGCGCGAAGGGCTGCTGGGGGAGGCGCCGCTTTGGGGGGCATTCTGGGCGCATCCCCATCTGACGACGGCGCAGCGTGCGATGCTGCAACGGGCGCGGAAATTGGCGGTCGCAGACCTGCAATCCATCGAGGCCGGCGCGGATCAGGGTTTGATCCACGCCGATCTGGTTCTGGAAAACATCATGGTCGACGGCGCGCAGATATCCTTTCTGGATTTCGACGACAGCGCCATCGGCTTTCGGGATTTCGAGTTGGCCACCGTGTTGTGCAAGATGCTGGACGTCCCGGATTTTGCCGCACGCCGGGCCGCTTTTTGCCGGGGGTATGCTACGCGCCGCCTGGTGGATCAGGCGCAACTGGACCTGTTCCTGCTGCTGCGATCCCTGACTTATGTGGGCTGGATCATCGACCGCCTGTCCGAACCCGGCGGGATCGAACGGTCGCACCGCTGCATCGGTGCCGCGCTTGATCTGGCCGAAACCTATCTGAAACGGAGAAACGCATGACACCGGACAAGACGATCCTCGTCGCGGGGACCTATGACACCAAGGATGATGAGCTGCACTATCTGTCGGATGTGATCCGGGCACAGGGTGGTAAAGTGTTGTCGATGGATGTGAGCGTGCTGGGCGATCCGTCGCAACCCACCGATGTCAGCAAGCATGACGTGGCCGAAGCGGGCGGCAGCTCGATCCAGCAGGCCATCGACTCAGGCGATGAAAACACCGCGATGCAGATCATGGCGCGCGGGTCTGCGGCCAAGGCGCTTGAGCTGTACCGGGCCGGTCAGATCGACGGGGTGATCGTTCTGGGCGGCACCATGGGGACCGATCTGGCGCTGGATCTCTGTGCGGCGCTGCCGATCGGGGTGCCGAAATACGTTGTCTCAACCGTTTCCTTTTCTCCGCTGATCCCGCCCGAGCGCCTGCCGGCAGATGTACAGATGATCCTCTGGGCAGGGGGATTGTATGGGCTGAACTCCATCTGTCAGGCCTCGCTGTCCCAGGCCGCAGGCGCCGTGCTGGGGGCGGCGCGCGCGGTTGAGCCGCCAAAGCGCGAACGTCCGCTGATTGGAATGACCTCCTTTGGCAAGACCGTGCTGCGCTACATGGTGGCGCTGAAGCCCGCATTGGAAGAGCGCGGGTTCGAAGTGGCGGTGTTTCACGCCACGGGCATGGGCGGCCGTGCGTTTGAGAGCCTGGCGGCCGAAGGGGCCTTTGCTGCGGTCTTTGACTTCGCACCACAGGAAGTATCGAACCACCTGTTTGGCGGGTTGAGCGCCGGGGCCGACCGCATGACCAATGCAGGGCAGGCGGGTATTCCGCAGTTGGTTGCCCCGGGGTGTTATGATCTGGTGGACTATGTCGGTTGGCAGGAGGCCCCGGCGGCCTTGCAGGGGCGTGAAGCGCATGCCCATAACCGTTTGCTGACATCTGCCATGTTGAACGCCGAGGAGCGACGAAGCGTCGCAAGCACGATCTGCAACAAGCTGAGCGTTGCGCAGGCTCCGGTGGCTTTCCTGTTGCCTGAGCAGGGATGCAACGAATGGGACCGTCCGGGCGGTCCGCTGCATGATGCCGACGGTTTGAAGGCCTTCGCCGATGAAGTGACGACCAAATGCCCGGCGAACGTGAAACTGAACATCATGGATTGTCACATCAACGACCCGGCCTTCAGGTAGTGTCCCGGGAGATGGTGTAGGAACTGGCGTCCACCTGCTTCTTCATAGCTGGTGCTGCTCGTTCACTGCGCGGCGATCATCGTCGCCGCG
>JALEGX010000042.1 GCA_022763485.1 Paracoccaceae bacterium
CCAGGGTGTTGGTTACCGGGCTCAGATGCAGGGCAACACCCTGAAGCTGAACCTGGGCTACAGCCACGATGTTGATTTCACTGCCCCGGAAGGTGTCACCATCACCGCGCCGAAGCAGACCGAAATCGTTGTGGAAGGCATCGACCAGCAGCAGGTGGGCGAAGTCGCGGCGAAAATCCGCGAATGGCGCCGTCCCGAGCCCTACAAGGGCAAAGGCATCCGCTACAAGGGCGAGTTCATCTTCCGCAAGGAAGGCAAGAAGAAGTAAGGACCAGCACAATGGCAAACAGCAAACGTACCCTGTTTCTGAAGCGTCGTCTGCGCGTCCGGAACAAACTTCGCAAGGTCAACGCAGGCCGTCCGCGTCTGTCGGTTCACCGTTCGAACAAGAACATCAGCGTTCAGCTGATCGACGACGTTCGTGGCGTGACCTTGGCCGCTGCTTCGACCCTGGAAAAAGACCTGGGCTTCGTCGGCAAGAACAACGTCGAAGCCGCCACCAAGGTGGGTTCGGTGATTGCCGAGCGCGCCAAGGCGGCAGGCGTCAGCGAAGCGTACTTCGACCGTGGCGGCTTCCTGTTCCACGGCAAAGTGAAGGCTCTGGCCGACGCTGCGCGTGAAGGCGGTCTGAAAATCTAAGACCTGAGGAGGGCCGCAGGGCCCTCCCGATGATCCGGGGGTTCCGGTCCGACCGGGGCCCACCTGGATTGATACAAACGGCGCAACAGCGCCAGAATTGAAAGGGATGCCGAAATGGCAGAACGTGAAAACCGCCGGGGCCGTGGTCGTGACCGCGAAGAAGCACCGGAATTCGCAGATCGCCTGGTTGCGATCAACCGTGTGTCGAAAACCGTAAAAGGTGGTAAGCGCTTCGGCTTCGCCGCTCTGGTGGTTGTCGGCGATCAGAAAGGCCGCGTGGGCTTTGGCAAAGGTAAAGCGAAAGAAGTACCTGAAGCCATCCGCAAGGCAACCGAGCAAGCAAAACGCCAGATGATCCGCGTGCCTCTGAAAGAGGGCCGCACCCTGCACCACGATGGCTTTGGTCATCACGGCGCCGGCAAGGTCGTCATGCGCACCGCTCCGGAAGGTACCGGGATCATCGCAGGTGGTCCGATGCGTGCCGTTTTCGAAATGCTGGGCGTGAAAGACGTTGTGTCCAAGTCGATCGGTTCGCAGAACCCCTACAACATGATCCGTGCTACCCTGGACGCTCTGCAGTTCCAGTCCAGCCCGCGCCATGTTGCGGCTCGCCGCGGCAAGAAAGTCGCTGACATCCTGCACCGTGACGAAGCTCCGGCTTCGGAAGCGGCAGACGCGTAAGGAGACGTCACAATGGCTAAAACCATCGTTGTAAAACAGATCGGCTCGCCGATCCGTCGCCCCGCCGACCAGCGTGCCACCCTGGTGGGCCTGGGCCTGAACAAGATGCACAAGACCCGTGAGCTGGAAGATACCCCTTCGGTTCGCGGCATGGTCAACAAGATCCCGCACCTGGTCGAGATCATCGAAGAGCGCGACTAAGCTTTTCTTGACGCATCGAACGAATGACGCCCTCGGTTTTCCGGGGGCGTTTTTCTTTGCGGGGGTCCGATATCTGGTTGCCCGGTGGCGCGCTCTGCGAAACAGTGCACAAGGCTTAGGACACGAGCGGCCAAGGGAGGCACAAATGATCGTCAAAGGATTGGGCTCCGTGATCGGGACGGATGATCATCTGGTGGGGGACAATTTCGAAAGCCGCCGCATCCTGCTGGCGCGTGACGGATTGGGCTATTCGCTGCATGACACGATTGTGGAGGCCGGAAGCGAGCTGCACCTGCACTACAAGAACCACGTCGAATCCAACTATGTGATCGAGGGGGAAGGAACCGTTGAAAACGTGGAGACAGGTGAGGTCCATGACCTGAGCCCCGGCACGGTCTATGTCTTGGACAACAACGAAGCACATGTCCTGCGCGGCAAGACACGCATGCGCATTGTCTGCGTCTTTACCCCTGCGCTGTCCGGCAAGGAAAAACATGATGCCGACGGCAGCTATGAGGCGTCCTGATAGCTGCTGTCGGCTCCTGCCTCACGGCCTCCAGTAGCTGTCGTCCAGGGCGTCCAGAAACGGTGCCAGTTCATCTGACTGGCTGGTCCATGTGCCCACCGAAGAGCGGTGAATCGGTTTGCGGATCTGTGATGCGCTCATGGTGAGCGTCGGCAAGTCGCTCTTTTCTGGCGACACCATATCATCAATCCAGTCCAGGCCGCAGAACTGAGCGAGCTTCTGGCTGGCGGCTGTCGGATCGGAAACCAGCTCTTCGTAGTTCACGGTCAGGATCGCGTCGGGGTAGAGGCTGGTCCAACGGGTCATGAATTGAGCATAGAGCCCGAAGCGATGGGCCATCGCGCCCAGGTCATAGGTGTAAGAGAGCGCGCGCCCTGAGAAGTGGGACTTCCACATCGAAAGCGCCACGTCGCGCGGGTCCCGTTTGACGTGAATGAACTTTGCGTCCGGGTAGGCCGCGCGCAGGAAGCCGATGTAGCGATAGTTCTCGGGCATCTTGTCGACATATGCCGAAGTTCCGTCCGGACAGGCGGGAAGAAAGTCCTTGTCGCCTTCTACGAAGCGCGTGATGGCCTTGCTGTCGAAGGGCAGGTTCTTTTCGATCAGGTCCTGCAAGAGGAAGCCGGTTGCCGCCCGTTCGCCCATCGCGGTGACCTTGGGATGACGCGCCAGCATCGCCTCAACCAGAGACGTTCCGGACCGTGGGAGGCCAAGCACGTAAATGGGATGCGGCGCTTCCGTTTCGGTGGGGGACGAAGGGGGCGCAACCGGGAACCGTGCCAGGATATCCCTGGTCTGCTGGCTGTCGGCCTCCGGGTCATAGGGGTGAAGCTTCGCAAGTGTGGCATTTGCCTTGGCCCTTGCCTTTGCCGCGGTCTGCTTGTCCCCTTTGGCGTCAGCGGCCCGTGAAAGCGCGAAGTTCAGTTCGGCAATTTCAGCGGTCCCGGATCGCGCTTTGGTAAGGGCTTTCCTGATCGCGGGTTCCAGCGCGGCAACCGCGTCATGATCCAGAACCAGTGACAGCTGTTCGAACGCTTGCGCATTGTGGGGCTGTAAATCCAGGACACTACGGAACCTTTGGACGGCGGCCTCGAATTCCCCGGCCTCCACTTGGGACATGCCAAGGCGCAGCAGCGCGCCGATATGTGACGGGTCAAGTGCAACAGCGCGCTCTACCGCCTGACGGGAGTCCGCATGACGGTTCTGGCGTGCAAGCGGCAGGCTGATGTTGACCAACGCTTCGACGTTGTTGGGGTCGATCTGCAACGCCGTTTCCAGATCCCGAAGCGCGGCTTTCTCCTGCCCTTGCCCGCCACGCAAGAGGGCGCGCAAATTATAAGCCGGAGCAAACTTCGCAGACAGCTCGATGGCGCGAGAGATGAAGGTTTCGGCGGCCTGTATGTCGCCTTCCTGCATATACGCCTGGGCCAGGAAGTAGCACGCCTTGGGGTCCTTGGCGCTGTGTTTCTCCAGCACCTTCGGAACCTGATTGGCGCGTCCTGCCAGAATCAGGGTCTGTGCAAGGTTATGGCGCGCATCGATGAAGTCCGGTGCGATTTTCAGGGCGCGCTGGAACTGGCTGATCGCGTCCTGGAGCTTTCCCTGTTGGGACAGGCAAATCCCGGCTATGTTCCAGGGCATCGGGTTGCGGCTGCCTGCTTTCTGCTCACGTTTTGCGATCTTCAAGGCGGCTTTTAAGGATCCGGAATTCAGAAGGGCGACGGCCTCATCAAGCGCACTACGTGGAATCATACTTGGCCTTTTTGCTTGGAACCTTGGGGGCGATGGTCGCTAATGACCAGCCGCAAGTCAGTTCGAGCATTGATAAATGCTGCGCTGCCAAGGTTCAATTGCCGAACGCGGCGTTGAGGCGAAAGAACTTGCTTCTGCTTGCATCGTGGGCGCGACGCGTCTATACGCGCCCGGTGGCTTAGCGCCATAAGAATCAAGAACCAAGAAATGCCGTGTTTGACCCATCACGCTTCGGGGGTCACATCCGGCTAAGGAGAAGCGAAATGAAACTGCACGAACTGCGCGACAATCCCGGCGCAACAAAGCGTAAAACCCGTATCGGTCGTGGCCCCGGCTCCGGCAAAGGTAAAATGGGTGGCCGTGGTATCAAAGGTCAGAAATCGCGTTCGGGTGTGGCCATCAACGGCTACGAAGGCGGCCAGATGCCGCTGTACCAGCGTCTGCCCAAGCGTGGCTTCAACAAGCCGAACCGCAAGGCATATGCTGTTGTGAACCTGGGCCTGATCCAGAAATTCGTCGACGCCGGCAAGCTGGACGCATCGGCAGCGATCACCGAAGAAGCCCTGGTTGCTTCCGGTCTGGTCCGCCGCGCTCTGGACGGTGTCCGCGTTCTGGCCAAGGGTGAAGTCACCTCCGCCGTGAACCTGGAAGTCACCGGTGCTTCGAAAGCTGCCGTAGAGGCAGTTGAGAAAGCAGGCGGCTCGCTGAAGGTCACTTCTGCGTCTGCGGCAGAGTAACGGCTTGTGAGCGGCGGCCATGCCGCTTACATAGACCACAAGTTTTCCATGTGACGCCGCCCGAGCCGGAAAACGGTTCCGGGCGGCGTTTTCCATCAGAGAGACCGATTTATGGTATCAGCAGCAGAACAAATGGCGGCCAACTCCAGCTGGGCTGCGTTTGGCAAAGCGACCGACCTGCGAAACCGCATCCTGTTCACCCTTGGGCTTCTGATCGTCTATCGCCTGGGCACCTTCATTCCGGTGCCCGGCATTGACGCAGCCGCCCTGCGTGAGTTCATGGAATCCGCGGGTGCTGGTATCGGCGGTATGGTTTCAATGTTCACCGGCGGTGCGCTGGGTCGGATGGGTATCTTTGCCCTGGGTATCATGCCCTACATTTCGGCCTCGATCATCGTGCAGCTGCTGACCGCGATGGTCCCGCAGCTGGAACAGCTGAAGAAAGAAGGCGAACAGGGCCGCAAGAAGATCAACCAATACACCCGCCTGGGTACGGTTGCTCTGGCCACGGCACAGGCATATGGCCTGGCTGTATCGCTGGAATCGGGCGATCTGGCCACGGACCCGGGTCTCTATTTCCGCTTCTCCACCATGATCACGCTGGTTGGCGGCACCATGTTCCTGATGTGGCTGGGTGAGCAAATCACCGCACGCGGCATCGGCAACGGTATCTCGCTGATCATCTTTGTCGGTATCATCGCCGAAGTTCCCGCCGCACTGGCACAGTTCTTTGCCAGCGGTCGCTCCGGCGCGCTGAGCCCCGCGGTAATCATCGCCGTGATCCTGATGGTGGTGGTGACAATCATGTTTGTGGTCTTCATGGAGCGCGCGCTCCGCAAGATCCACATCCAGTATCCGCGCCGCCAGGTCGGCATGAAGGTCTATGACGGTGGCTCCAGCCACCTGCCGGTCAAGGTCAACCCCGCGGGTGTTATCCCGGCGATCTTTGCCAGCTCGCTGCTGCTGCTGCCGGTGACCATCTCGACCTTCTCGTCCGGCGCGGCAACCGGTCCGGTGATGTCCTGGCTGCTGGCCAACTTCGGCCCCGGTCAGCCGCTGTACCTGCTGTTCTTCGTCGCGATGATCGTGTTCTTCGCTTACTTCTATACGTTCAACGTCTCGTTCAAACCCGAAGACGTGGCGAACAACCTGAAGAACCAGAACGGCTTTGTTCCGGGGATCCGTCCCGGCAAGAAAACCGCCGAGTATCTGGAGTACGTGGTGAACCGCATCCTGGTTCTGGGGTCTGCTTATCTGGCGGCGGTCTGTCTGCTTCCGGAAATCCTGCGCGGTCAGTTCGCAATTCCGTTCTATTTTGGTGGTACATCGGTTCTTATCGTCGTGTCGGTCACGATGGACACGATCCAACAGGTCCAGAGCCATTTGCTGGCTCACCAATATGAAGGCCTGATCGAGAAGTCGCAGTTGCGAGGCAAAAGCGGCAAGAAACGCGGCAGGAGGGGGCCGGCACGTAAATGAACATAATTCTGTTGGGCCCGCCGGGTGCGGGCAAGGGAACGCAGGCCGGTCATCTGGTTGAAACCCGAGGCATGGTGCAGCTGAGCACCGGGGACATGCTGCGCGAGGCGAAAAGCTCCGGCACCGAGATGGGCAAGAAAGTTGCCGAGATCATGGATGCCGGGATGCTGGTCACCGATGAGATCGTCATCGGTCTGATCGAAGAGAAGCTGGAGCAGGGTGCTGCGGGTGGTTTCATCTTCGACGGCTTCCCTCGGACGCTGGGTCAGGCAGACGCTCTGGGTGAGCTGCTGGCCAAGAAGGGCCAGAAATTGGACGCCGTGATCGAGATGGAGGTCGATGACGAAACGCTGGTGGCCCGCATCGTCAACCGCGCAGCCGAGGCGGTCGCCGCCGGCAAAGAAGCCCGCGCTGATGACAACGAAGAAAGCGTGCGGATCCGTCTTGTGGAATACTACAAGAAGACCGCGCCGCTGATCGGTTACTACCACGCCAAAGGTCTGCTGACCAAGATCGACGGCCTAGGTGAGATCGAAGCTGTCCGCGGTGCGATCGCTGAAATTCTGGGCTGAACCGCCCTTGGCAAAGGCCGGAGAGACCGGCCTTTGTTCTGCCCCTGAAACCCCGAACGACGCGGCGTTTACATCGCTTCCGGGCCACCGAAGGCCCAGGACGCGAAACTTGGGTTGACCTTTCCACTTTTTCCACATACCCAACCGCATCCCTTCAGGGAACTGATTCCTGCAGGCCGGATTCGTCTGTCTGCAAGACCACCTCGAAAACGTCTGGTCCGCTGGCGACACTGCCATGATCGAGCGTTGTGAAAAAAGGTTCCGGGGTTACGGAACCGCAACGAAAAGGAAAGTGACACGTGGCACGTATTGCCGGCGTTAACATCCCGACTGCCAAACGGGTACCTATCGCCCTTACCTACATCACAGGTATCGGCCCTGCTTCTGCAAAAGAAATCTGCGCAGCCGTGAACATCGACGAAACCCGTCGTGTGAACGAACTGTCGGATGCCGAAGTTCTGAAAATCCGTGAGCACATCGACGAAAACTTCACCGTTGAAGGTGACCTGCGTCGTGAAGTGCAGATGAACATCAAGCGCCTGATGGACCTGGGCTGCTACCGTGGCCTGCGTCACCGTCGCAACCTGCCGGTTCGCGGTCAGCGCACCCACACCAACGCTCGTACCCGCAAAGGCCCCGCAAAGCCGATCGCGGGCAAGAAGAAGTAAGGAGGGTCTGACCAATGGCACGTGATAAGACACGCGTAAAACGCAAAGAGCGTAAGAACATCGCATCGGGCGTCGCCCATGTGAACTCGACCTTCAACAACACCAAGATCCTGATCTCGGATGTGCAAGGCAACGCCATTTCCTGGTCGTCCGCTGGCACCATGGGCTTCAAGGGTTCGCGTAAGTCGACTCCCTATGCTGCTCAGATGGCTGCCGAAGACGCAGGCCGCAAGGCACAGGAACACGGTGTGAAGACCCTGGAAGTCGAAGTTCAGGGCCCCGGTTCGGGTCGTGAATCGGCTCTGCGCGCCCTGGCCGCAGTCGGCTTCAACATCACGTCGATCCGTGACGTGACGCCGATCGCGCACAACGGCTGCCGCCCGCCGAAGCGCCGCCGCGTCTAAGCGACACAAATTTTCGCTGGGGCCCCGTGCTTTTGCATGGGCCCCAGTCCGTCATTTGAAAACCTCGGGCGTCTGCACCTTTGGACATGGGGCGCGGACAGGAATGGAGGGACCGCATGATCCACAAGAATTGGGCAGAACTGATCAAGCCGACGCAGCTTGAGGTCAAGCCGGGGAATGACCCCGCGCGCCAGGCCACTGTTGTGGCGGAGCCGCTTGAGCGTGGTTTCGGTCTGACGCTTGGCAACGCCTTGCGCCGCGTGCTGATGAGCTCGCTGCAGGGTGCCGCGATCACCAGCGTCCAGATCGACAATGTTCTGCACGAGTTCTCGAGCGTTGCCGGTGTGCGTGAAGACGTGACCGACATCATCCTGAACCTGAAGCAGGTTTCTCTGCGCATGGAAGTCGAAGGACCCAAGCGCCTGTCGATCAACGCCAAAGGTCCCGCTGTTGTCACCGCCGGTGATATCAACGAGAGCGCGGGTATCGAGGTCCTGAACCGCGATCACGTGATCTGCCACCTGGACGATGGCGCCGACCTGTTCATGGAACTGACCGTCAACACCGGCAAAGGCTATGTCTCGGCTGACAAGAACAAGCCCGAAGACGCACCCATCGGCCTTATCCCGATCGACGCGATCTATTCGCCGGTCAAGAAAGTGTCCTATGACGTGCAGCCGACCCGCGAAGGTCAGGTTCTGGACTATGACAAGCTGACCATGAAGATCGACACCGACGGGTCGATCTCGCCTGAGGACGCAGTGGCCTATGCAGCGCGCATCTTGCAGGACCAGCTGTCGATCTTCGTCAACTTCGATGAGCCGGAAGCGGCTGGTCGCCAGGACGACGATGATGGTCTGGAGTTCAACCCGCTGCTGCTGAAGAAAGTGGACGAGCTGGAACTGTCTGTCCGTTCGGCAAACTGCCTGAAGAACGACAACATCGTCTACATCGGCGATCTGATCCAGAAAACCGAAGCCGAGATGCTGCGCACCCCGAACTTCGGCCGCAAGTCGCTGAACGAGATCAAGGAAGTTCTGTCCGGCATGGGTCTGCACCTGGGCATGGACGTCGAGGACTGGCCGCCCGACAACATCGAGGATCTGGCCAAGAAGTTCGAAGACAGCTTCTAAGTAATTCGGGGAGGGCTGCGGCCCTCCTCTTCAATGCCCGGGCTGCCGGGGAAAGACGGGCAATTCTGTCCCAAGGAGAGCGTCCGACACGCATCGGATGCCAGACAAAGCAAAACGCGTAAGAAGGAACTGAACAATGCGTCATGCACGTGGCTACCGCCGCCTGAACCGTACTCACGAACACCGCAAAGCCCTGTTCTCGAACATGGCTGGCTCGCTGATCGAGCACGAGCAGATCAAAACCACCCTGCCGAAGGCGAAAGAACTGCGCCCGATCATCGAAAAGATGATCACCCTGGCAAAACGTGGTGACTTGCACGCCCGTCGTCAGGCCGCAGCCAAGCTGAAAGAGGACAAGGACGTTGCAAAGCTGTTCGACGTTCTGGGTCCGCGCTACAAGGATCGTCAGGGCGGCTACGTCCGCATCCTGAAAGCTGGCTTCCGTTATGGCGACATGGCTCCGATGGCAATCATCGAGTTCGTTGACCGTGACGTCGACGCCAAAGGCGCAGCCGACAAGGCACGCGTCGCGTCCGAGCTGGAAGCAGCCGACGAAGAATAAGATCACCTCTCACCGGGTGAGACAGGGCCACATCGCTACGCGGTGTGGCCTTTTTCATGTCTGCCGGTTGGGGTTGGGGAGATCATCCCCCGACCAGACCCCGCGCCTTGCGCCGCTGATGGCGGTCATAGATGATGCGCGCCACGACATTGGCGTAGCCCCAGTCCAGGATCCGAAACAGACCGCGCAGGCGGCAAAGACGGGCCACCCATTTCATCCGGGGCATCTGGGCCCAGAGTATCAGCATGGCGTCAAATCCGATGTGCAGCTTGCCATCATGGATCACGTGCAAGAGACGTGTTGCCTCATCTTCGGTCACGCCCCAGGCCGCAAGATCGATCCGGTTGAGATCATCAAAGACGATGGGCAGATCGTTCTCCTGAGCATAGGCCTCATAAGAGCACATTTCGGCGTTACAGACTGGGCAATCAGAGTTGTAGAGGGCGCGGGTGCGCGGCGTGGTGGTCATGGCGGTTCTCCAGCGTGGTCCACGCTTTAAGACATAAGTCTGCTCAGTCTCAGGGCAGCAGGTCGGTTTGTCGCATCTAGCGGTCCCCATTGGAGGACGCCCGCGCATTGCGCCTTTGCCCCTTCGCTTTGCTTGCAATTTTACGGGGCGCTCCGCATATCTCTGGTCGAACGTTTAGGGAGTTTTCCATGATCCGAGCATTCTGCGCAGCCTTGCTGTTGGCGTTGCCTTTGCCAGCCCTTTCTGAAACTCGCGTACCGCAAAACGCTGCCGAAATCTCCCTGGGCTTTGCGCCTCTGGTCAAAGAGGCGGCCCCGGCGGTGGTCAACATCTATGCCAAGATCATCCGGCAGGAGCAGGCCCGCTCGCCCTTTATGAATGACCCGTTCTTCCAGGATTTCTTCCGGGGCTTTGCCAAGCCGCAGCCGCGTGTGCAGAACTCGCTGGGATCCGGGGTGATCCTGTCGGAGGACGGAATCGTTGTGTCGAACTACCATGTGGTCGGCATGGCGACAGAAATTCGCGTGGTGACCACGGACCGCCGGGAATACAACGCACGCGTGGTTCTGGGAGACAAAGTCAGCGACCTTGCCATCCTGCAGCTGGAGGAGGCGGAGGCACTGCCACATCTGAACTTCCGGGATTCCGATCAGGTCGAAGTGGGGGAATTGGTTCTGGCTATCGGCAACCCCTTTGGCGTGGGCCAAACCGTGTCCAGCGGGATCGTGTCCGGTCTTGCGCGGTCCGGTGCGGCAACCGGCAATGGCCTTGGCTACTACATCCAGACCGACGCACCGATCAATCCGGGCAATTCCGGCGGTGCGTTGATCGACGTGAATGGCGACCTCATTGGTATCAACACGCGTATCCTCAGCCGGTCGGGCGGATCCAATGGCATCGGTTTTGCGATCCCGGCAAATCTGGTTCGTGAGTTTGTCAATCAGGCACGGCGCGGCAGCGAAGAGTTCCAGCGGCCCTGGGCGGGTATGGCGGGTCAACCCGTGGATGCGGATATTGCCGCGTCGCTGGGAATGGACCAACCCGAAGGCATTCTGGTCTCCGATCTGCATCCGCTCAGCCCCTTTGCGAAGGCCGGGTTCAAGGTTGGTGACGTGATTACCCAGGTTGATGGTCAGACCGTGAACTCCCCGCCTGAAATGGTCTTTCGTATGACAGTGGCCGGACTTGGCAATACGGCCGAGATTGCGCGCCTGCGCCAAGGTGAGGCGGAAACCGTTGCCGTCAACATGACGGTTGCGCCAGATGATCCACCATCGGAACTGGTACGTTTGGGAGAGGACACGCCGCTGCCGGGGCTGGCCGTGGCGCGGATCAATCCGGCCGTGATCGCGGCAACCGGGTTGCCCCTGTCCGCCACCGGGGTTGTCGTGGTTGAACTTGGCCCCTATGGCGCGCGGGCCGGGCTGCAACCCGGCGACGTCCTGCAAGACATCAACGGGGTTGAGATTGCCCATCCCAGCGACGTGGAAGCGGGCCTGTCTGAGGGTGGGCGCTGGCTGAACATGGAGCTGCTGCGTCAGGGCCAGACCCTGCGCCTCAGATTGCGTTTGTGATCCGGTTCCGGTAGCGAAATCCCATGGGCCGATTGGCGGCTTGGTCACGCATCGTCAAGCAGAGGTGAAACATGTCTGATCTCTTCGACATCGGTCGCGGGCAGGACAATCAACCGCTGGCGGCGGCCCTGCGGCCCAAGTCGCTGGACGAGGTGATCGGGCAGGATGCGCTGACGGCCGAAGGGTCCGTTCTGCGCCGCCGGATCGCCGCCAACCAGCTGGGCAGTATCGTGCTTTACGGCCCTCCGGGTATCGGCAAGACCTCCATCGCGCGGGCCGTGGGCGAAATGCTGAACAAGGAGTTCCGGCAGCTCCACGCCACGCGCGCGGGGGTCAAGGACATCCGGCAGCTGGCCGATGAAGCACGGATCCGGCCGGTGCTGATCTTTGTGGATGAGGTGCACCGCTTTTCCGCCACGCAAGCCGACGATCTGCTGGCCATCTGCGAGGAAGGGACTGCGGATTTCATCGGCGCCACCACCCAGAACCCCTATACCGCCCTGCCCAAGGCTCTGGTCTCTCGCTCGACCATCCTTAAGCTGGAACCGATTTCCATCGAGGACATGGAAAAGGTTCTGGACCGGGGCTTGGCGCGGCTTGGCGCGAGCGGCGTCAAGGTGCTGTTGACCGCGCAACAGAAACGGATCATCGCCGGGCGCTCCGGCGGAGACGCGCGCCGCGCTTTGACAACACTGGAAAGCCTGGCGCTTGGCCACGCAACCGGGGATACAATCCAGATCACCGATGCGATGCTGGACGAAGTGTATCGCGCTGCGCCGGTGAACCATGATCGGTCGGGCGATCAGCACTATGACATCATCTCGGCCTTCATCAAATCGATGCGGGGCGGCGATCCAGAGGCGGTGCTCTATTGGCTGGCGCGCCTCATTCACGGCGGCGAAGACCCCCGGTTCATCGCGCGCCGGATCATGATTCAGGCGTCCGAGGACGTGGGTCTGGCCGACAACACCGCACTTCAGACCGCCGTGGCCGCTGCGCAGGCGGTTGAGATGATCGGCTACCCGGAGGCGCGGATCATTCTGGCCCATGCCGCGTTGCATGTGGCGCGCGCGCCAAAATCCGGCTCGGCCAACCACGGGATCGCTGCCGCGTTGACCGCGGTTGCAAATGAACCGCCTCTGCCGGTGCCGCTGCACCTGCGGGATGCGCATTATCAGGGGGCCGAGCAGTTGGGTCATGGCGGCTATCGCAGCCCACACAAGGATCCCCGCGGCTGGGTTGATCAGGTCTATGCCCCGCAGATGCAGCCGGGCCGTTTTTACCAGAGCGAAGCGCGTGAGGCGCCGACCTTTGAAAAGCGGGCTGATGAGTATTGGGAGCGGATCACCGGCAAACCGGTGCCCCGGCGGTTCGGCCGCCGAGATTGACAGGATGATGCCTTCGCAGGCGCAGAAAAACGTGGGAATCTAACCTGTTGACGTGAGGTTCTATTGCTCTGGCCGTGGCGTTCTGCGTGACGCAAAGGAAGGAAGCGCTTTCTCTTGTAGAACGACAAGGGAGGACGACCATGGCAGTTGAAATTTCCAAGACCGACGACGTTTGGACGATCATTCACAACCGGCCCGAAGCCCGAAATGCGGTAGACACTGAGGCAGCACATGCCCTGGTCGAAGCCTTCGAGAAGTTTGAAGAAAGCGAAGCCAAGGTTGCGGTGTTCTGTGGGGCAGGGGATCATTTCTGCGCCGGTTGGGACCTGAAACTGGCGGCGTCCCTGGCGGATCCCTACAAGCTTGAGGATTATTTCACCGATCTGGGATTCCCGGTTGGATCCGCGCCGGTTGGACCGGGGGCATTGGGGCCGTCGCGGATGGAGCTGTCAAAGCCGGTGATTGCGGCAATTGAAGGCGCGGCGGTTGCCGGTGGGATGGAGCTGGCCCTTTGGGCGGACATTCGGATCATGGCGGAAACCGCTTATCAGGGGGTGTATTGCCGTCGCTGGGGGATCACCCTGATGGATGGCGGATCGGTGCGGCTGCCGCGTCTGGTCGGACAGGGCAAGGCGCTGGAGATTGCCATGACCGGCCGCAAGGTCACGGCCGAGGAGTGCTATCGCATCGGCCTGGCAGAGAAGATTGTGCCACATGGCAGCGCACGGGCCGAGGCCGAAAAAATGGCACAGGAAATCGCCCGCTTCCCGCAACAGGCCGTCCGCGCAGATCGCCGCTCGATCATCGAAACGCGTGGCATGCCGCTGCGCGAGGCATTGAAAGTGGAGTGGGCCAACGGGCTGGAAGCCATCCGGCTGGAGGGGACGGCAGGTGCGGGGCGGTTCCGGGACGGCGCCGGGCGCCACGGGGATTTCGAGGATATTTGACGATGCCTCAAACCCCTTGAAAACTTGACATCCCGGTCGCCGCACGCGACAGACCGGGAATGGTTTCTACGGTATCACTGGTCGCCCTCGGGGGCGCAATCGGGGCGGTTCTCCGATATCTGGCGGGCTTGGGCATCTTACGCGTGCTGGGGCATACGGAGTTCCCGCTGGCGATCCTGACGGTCAATGTGATCGGGTCGTTCCTGATGGGCGCTTTTGTTGTTGTGGCCGCGCAGAAGGGCCTGACCCATCTCAGCCCGCTTGTCATGACCGGGATGTTGGGCGGGTTTACCACCTTCTCGGCCTTTTCGCTTGAAACCGTCACGCTTCTGGAAAGAGGCGAGACCAGCTGGGCGCTGGTCTATGTTGTTTTGTCCGTTGGGCTGTCCGTTGGAGGGCTGTTCCTGGGTGTGCTGATGGCAAGAGGGGTTTTCGCATGAGCGGCGTTCAAAAAATTACGGTCGGCACTGAGGATACGGATCAACGCATTGATCGCTGGCTCAGAAGGCTGTTCCCGCATGTCAGCCAGGGCCGAATCGAAAAGATGTGCCGCAAGGGTGAGCTGCGGGTCGATGGTGCCCGGGCCAAAGCTTCGACACGGCTGGAGGCCGGACAGGTCGTGCGCGTTCCGCCCCTGCCGGAGGCGGATCACAAGCCTGCACCACGGGAATACCGGATCTCGGACGCGGACGCCAAGATGATCCGCGATTGCGTGATCTATCGCGACGATGATGTGATCGTGTTGAACAAGCCTGCGGGGCTGGCGGTGCAGGGCGGCAGCGGAACCACGAAACATGTGGATGGCCTGTCCGACGCGCTGCGGTTCGGGTTGGAGGAAAAGCCCCGTCTGGTGCACCGTCTGGACAAGGATACCTCCGGGGTTCTGGTCCTGGCGCGCAACCGGCCTGCGGCACAGGGGCTGACGGCGGCTTTCCGGCATCGCAATACGCGCAAGATTTACTGGGCCTTGGTTGCCGGTGTGCCGACGCCCTACCTGGGTGAGATCAAGACCGGCCTGGTCAAGGCGGCGGGTCACGGCAAGGGTGGGGAAGGCGAAAAGATGATCGCCATCCATTCACGTGAAATCGATGAAACCCCCGGCGCCAAGCGGGCGCACACGCTTTATGCCACGCTCTATCGCGTGGCGTCGCGGGCGGCCTGGGTCGCGATGGAGCCGGTCACCGGCCGTACCCACCAGTTGCGGGCACATATGGCCGCTATTGGCCATCCTATTGCAGGGGATGGGAAATATGGCGGGTCCGGGCAAGAGAATCTGGGCGACGGATGGGGCGCGCAACTTGGCGGAATCATCAGCAAGAAGCTGCATTTGCATGCACGCCGCATGGTGTTTGAGCATCCGGTCACGAAAAAGCCGATCTCGGTGGTGGCGCCTTTGCCTGAGCACATGAAGGAAAGCTGGGACACGCTGGGCTGGACCGAAGATCTGGCTGCTGATGATCCGTTTGAGGAACTGCAATGACCACGCCGCTGAGGCTGGTGCTGTTCGATGTGGACGGCACGCTTGTGGACAGTCAGGGCGCCATCGTTGGTGCGATGAACGAGGCGTTCCGCATGGTGGATCTGCCGGCGCCGGACCGTCCGGATGTCCTGTCCATTGTTGGCCTGTCCCTGCCCAAGGCCATGGCGGTTTTGGCCCCCCTAGAGAGCCAGGGAAAACAGGCGGAACTGGTGGAGGCCTACAAGGAGGCCTATCACGCGGCGCGCCAGTTGGCAGGCGCGGGGCATTCGCCGCTGTATCCCGGCGCACGGGAGATGCTGGAGCACCTGCACGCGCAACCCGAAACCCTGCTGGGCGTTGTAACGGGCAAGTCACGCCGGGGCATGGATGCGCTGATCGAGGCGCACGGTCTGCACTTCTTTCTGACCGTTCAGGTTGCCGACAATCACCCGTCCAAACCGCACCCGTCGATGGTGCTGACGGCGATGTCGGAAACCGGTGTCGCGCCGGAGAATACCGTGGTGATCGGCGACACGCGGTTTGACATGGACATGGCGCGGGCCGCCGGGGTCAACAGCGTCGGTGTCAGCTGGGGATACCATTCCCGTGACAGCTTGAATGCTGACTATCATATTGATATTTTTGAAGAACTGCCGGGTGTGCTGAACCGGATCTGGAAGGTGGAATCATGAGCGAGTGGAAACCGAAACGCTTCTGGAAACAGGCCGAAGCAATCGAGGTCGAAGGCGGGTTCGCGGTTGCCCTGGATGGACGGAAAGTGAAAACCCCGGCCAAGGCAGACTTGGTGGTTCCGACCAAGGGCATGGCCCAGGCCATCGCGGCCGAATGGGACGCCCAGGAAGAAGTTGTTGATCCGCACACCATGCCGTTCACGCGGTCTGCCAACGCGGCCATCGACAAGGTCGCGCATCAGAAAGCGGAAGTCGCGGACATGCTGGCCGCCTATGGCGACTCGGATTTGCTGTGCTATCGCGCCGATACCCCGGAAGAGCTGGTCGCCCGTCAGGCCGCAACCTGGGACCCGTTTCTGGCCCGGGCCGAGACTGATCTGGGCGCTCGGCTTGAGCCCCGGACCGGCGTGATTCACGCACCGCAGGACCAGGGGTCTATTGATCGGTTGACACAACAGGTCCACGCGCTCAGCCCGTTTCAGCTGGCGGCCTTTCACGATCTGGTCAGCATGTCAGGTTCTTTGATCCTGGGTTTTGCCTGCGCGCAGGGTTGGGAAAGCGCCGACAGGATATGGGACGTTTCGCGACTCGATGAACGCTGGCAGGAAGAGCAATGGGGCCCCGATGAGGAGGCGCAGCAGGTCGAAGAGATCAAGCGCACCGCCTTTTTGCACGCTAAGGTGTTCTTCGATTTATCCTGACACCACAAGGGGTAGCGGCTGGTTGGTTATTGGATACAAAAATCTGCTTGCCCTTGCGTCAGCTATCTCTGCTTTGATCTAAAATCCTGATGGCGCTCTTGACGTTTGTTGATGATTGCGCCCATGCTTGAGCGCGCAGAGGGGAAAAACCCTCTGCAGTCTCAACGCCAGTCGAAAACAGGCTGGTGCAAAACCGCCTGAAACGGGCGGAAAATCAGGAAGAGGTAAACATGAAAAAAACCGTATTTCTGGGCGCGCTGACTGTCGCCGGCCTTGCTGCCGGTGCTGCTGCGGCGGGCACGATGGATGACGTAAAAGCACGCGGTAAGCTGAACTGCGGCGTCACCACCGGTCTCGTCGGCTTCGCTGCGCCAGATGCCAATGGGGAGTGGGAAGGTTTTGATGTTGCCGTGTGTCGTGCCGTTGCTGCGGCCGTTCTGGGCGATCCGAAAGCGGTAGAGTTCGTCCCGACCACCGGTAAGACCCGCTTTACGGCCCTTGCATCCGGCGAAATCGACATGCTGGCCCGTAACACCACTTGGACCTTCTCGCGCGATGTCGACCTGAAGTTCGAATTCGTCGGCGTGAACTACTATGACGGCCAAGGCTTCATGGTTCCCAAGGAACTGGGTGTTTCGTCGGCCAAGGAACTGGACGGCGCGACCGTCTGCATCCAGACCGGTACCACCACCGAGCTGAACCTGGCGGACTTCTTCCGCTCGAACAACATCAGCTACGAGCCGGTTCCGATCGAAACCAACGCAGAAGCGCAGCAGCAGTACCTGGCTGGCGCATGTGACGTTTACACCACCGACGCATCTGGCCTGGCCGCAACCCGCGCCACCTTCGAAGATCCGTCGGCACACGTCCTGCTGCCCGAAATCATCTCGAAAGAGCCGCTGGGCCCGCTGGTCCGTCACGGCGATCACGAGTGGGGCGACGTTGTTCGCTGGACCCTGAACGCTCTGATCTCGGCTGAAGAGCTGGGCGTGACCTCGGCCAACCTGTCGGAAATGGCAGCTGGCACCAACAACCCGGAAATCAACCGTCTGCTGGGTAGCGAAGGCACCCTGGGCGAGATGCTGGGTCTGGACGCCGAGTGGGGCAAGCGCGCAGTGGCTGCCGGTGGCAACTACGGTGAAGTCTTCGCCAAGAACATCGGTGAGGAAACCCCGATCGGTCTGGCGCGTGGTCTGAACGCACAGTGGACCGAAGGTGGCCTGCTGTACTCGCCGCCGTTCCGCTAAGACATTCTCGGTCAAGGGCGCAGGGTTATCCTGCGCCCTTTTCCTTTCCAAAATAACGACTTTGGCCGTTGGGGAGCGGGGATCAACTCCGCCCAGGGAAGAGTGCCAAGGGAGTCACGGGGATCCCACAATATGTCAACTTTGACTGACCCGCCGAACACTGGGTTTCGGCTGTCGATGCTGATCAATGACACCCGCTATCGTTCATTAACGTTTCAGGTGATCGCAGCCATCGCTCTTGCCCTGAGCATCTGGTATCTAGGCAACAACCTCATTCAGAACCTGCGCGCCGCAGGCCTGAACATTTCCTATTCGTTCTTGGGCGATCCGTCCGGCTACGACATCAACCAGCGTCTGGTTGAATATGATAGCCAGTCATCGCACATGCGCGCCGCAATCGTCGGCGTTCTCAACACCCTGCTGGTGGCCTTCCTGGCCTGTATCACGGCAACGATCTTCGGCGTTATCGCCGGCGTTCTGCGCCTGTCGAACAACTGGCTCGTGTCGAAGCTGATGGCGGTCTATGTCGAGATCTTCCGGAACATTCCGGTGCTGATCTGGATCATCATCATCTTCACCATCATGACCGCCGTGATGCCGGGGCCGCGCGCCTTCCGGGGGGATAATGCAACGTCGAGCATGCTGTTCGACCTTTTCGCCTTCACCAACCGCGGTGTCTATATCCCGATGCCCTGGTTCGAACATGGGCTGTTCGCCTCGGCCGGGATGAACTGGCTGGTGGTGATCGCGGGCCTGATCGGGTCGTGGTTTGCAACCCGCCGCATCGGAATCTGGGCAACGGCGAAACAGGAAGAGACCGGTGTTCGCCCCAAGACCCTGCTGATGGTGCTGGGCGTATGGCTGGTGCCATTTGTTCTGCTGATGCTGATCATGGGGCTGACCTGGGAAGTGCCGGCGCTCAAGGGCTTCAACTTCAAGGGCGGCATCAAGATCGGCGGACCGCTGATCGCGCTGTGGTTCGCGCTGTCGATCTACACTGGTGCCTTCATCGCGGAAAACGTCCGGGCTGGTATTCAGGCGATCTCGAAAGGTCAGACCGAAGCCGCTGCCGCGCTGGGTCTGCGTCAGGGTCGCATCATGAACCTGGTCATCCTGCCCCAGGCGCTTCGGGTGATCATTCCGCCGCTGATTTCGCAGTATCTGAACATCACCAAGAACTCGTCCCTGGCGATCGCGGTGGGATATGCGGACATCACCGCCACCTTGGGCGGGATCACCCTGAACCAGACCGGCCGCGCGATTGAATGCGTGTTGCTGCTGATGCTGTTCTACCTGACCGCATCGCTGGCGATTTCGATGGTGATGAACATCTACAACGCATCCGTCAAACTGAAGGAGCGCTGAGCGATGGCTGACAATAAAAACAACTCCGTCGCCTATGTCGCTGAAACCATGCTTCCGGAACTGCCGCCTCCGGCGCGCGAAACCGGTGTGGTCAAGTGGCTGCGCGAGAACCTGTTCTCGAACGCGACAAATTCCGTTCTGACCATCGTGTCGATCATCGTGATCTACATGATCGCGCAGAACACCCTGCCGTGGATCATGAATGGTGTCTGGCAGGCGCCGTCTCTGGCGGCGTGTCGCGAAGTTCTGGAGGGCCAGTCCGGTGCCTGTTTCGCCGTTCTGACCGAACGCTGGAACCAGTTGATCTACGGGTTCAAATACCCGGTGGACGCCTATTGGCGGCCCAACCTGGCCTTTGTGCTGCTGCTGGTGGCCATCGCGCCCGTGCTGTTCTTCGACCTGCCGCGCAAGATGCTGATCTTTACCGCGCTGTATCCGTTCATCGCCTTCTGGCTGATCTGGGGTGGCACCATCCTGGGCCCGCTGGTTGCGCTGCTGGGCTTTGCCGCAGGTGGCTATGTCTTCCAGACCTTCGGCAAGGGCAGCTTTGCGGTCGGGTTCTTCGGCGGCATTGTTGCGGCGTTCGTGGTGTGGGGCATCGGCGGGGGCTTGATCCCCGAAGGCGCGTCTGAAAACGCCATGCTGACCGCGGTTCCCAGTCGGGACCTGGGTGGGTTCATGCTGAACCTGATGCTGGGTGTGACCTGTGTGTCGCTGTCGGTGCCGCTGGGCATTGCGCTGGCGCTGGGTCGTCAGTCGGACATGCCGCTGATCAAGTGGATCTGTGTGATCTTCATCGAGTTCGTCCGTGGCGTTCCGCTGATCACGCTGCTCTTCGTGGCGTCGGTGATGCTGGCCTACTTCTTCCCGCCGGAAAGCACGGTGGACCTGTTCCTGCGCGTGGTGATCATGATCACCATGTTCTCGGCGGCCTATATCGCCGAGGTGATCCGGGGCGGTCTGGCGGCTTTGCCGAAAGGGCAGTACGAGGCAGCGGACAGTCTGGGCCTTGATTACCCGCAGGCCATGCGGCTGATCATCCTGCCCCAGGCGCTGAAGATCTCGATCCCGGGCATCGTCAACGTGGCCGTGGGCCTGTTCAAGGATACAACACTGGTGTCGGTCATTTCGATGTTCGACCTGGTTGGCATGATCCGCGGACCGATCCTGGCCTCCACCGAATGGAATGGCGTCTACTGGGAGCTTCTGGGCTTCGCCGCCCTGCTGTTCTTCGTCGTTTGCTACGGCATTTCTCAATACTCACAGTGGCTTGAGCGTCGTCTCGCCACCGATCACCGTTAAGGAGTTCAACTGATGTCTGAACTTATGACCGACCGCGAAATCGACCGCTCCAAGATGCAGGTGAGCGACGAAGTCGCCATTGAAATCACCGGCATGAACAAGTGGTACGGCTCGTTCCATGTGCTGCGCGACATCAATCTGACCGTCAACCAGGGCGAACGGATTGTTATTGCGGGGCCTTCGGGCTCGGGCAAATCCACCCTGATCCGTTGTCTGAACGCGCTGGAAGAACACCAGCAGGGCAAGATCGTGGTGGATGGCACCGAGCTGTCGAATGACCTGAAGAACATCGACAAGATCCGCTCCGAAGTGGGCATGGTGTTCCAGCACTTCAACCTGTTCCCGCATCTGACGATTCTGGAAAACTGTACACTGGCCCCGATCTGGGTGCGCAAGACGCCCAAGAAAGAGGCCGAAGAGCGGGCAATGCACTTCCTTGAGAAGGTGAAGATCCCGGATCAGGCGCTGAAGTATCCCGGCCAGCTGTCCGGTGGTCAGCAGCAGCGTGTGGCGATTGCCCGCTCGCTGTGCATGATGCCGCGCATCATGTTGTTTGACGAACCGACTTCGGCGCTGGACCCCGAGATGATCAAGGAAGTGCTCGACACCATGATCGAGCTCGCGGAAGAGGGCATGACCATGCTCTGCGTGACCCATGAAATGGGCTTTGCCCGTCAGGTCGCGAACCGCGTGATCTTTATGGATGCGGGTCAGATCGTGGAACAGAACGAACCGGAAGAGTTCTTCAACAACCCGCAGTCGGAGCGCACCAAGCTGTTCCTGAGCCAGATCCTGGGTCACTGAGACCGCGGATCGACGACGCAAAGCCAGAATGACAAAGGCCGGGGCATGCCCCGGCCTTTTTGGTGTCACTCTCCCAACAATTCCCGGGGGACAACAAAGTCCCTTACCTTGCCGCATCCCCAATTCAATTCAGCCCAGCTGAGGATCGGGAAATCCAGAATCAACGTCGCCCCGGTCGGGTAGTCATCGAACCTGGAATGATCCGCCGGCTGTTTGGCCAGGGAATGTGCAAAGGCGGCAATGCCCGGGTTATGTCCCAAGATCAGAACAGTTGGCGTGCTGGCTTCTGCCAGCACCTGGAACATGACTTCGGAACTGGCGTGATAAAGGCGCTCAAGGAATGTTGCAGGCGCTTCCAGCCCAAGCAGCTCATGGGTTTCGCGGGTGCGAAGCGAAGAGGAGGACAGCACCTGATCAGGTACATAGTCCATGTCCTTCAGCCATTTTCCGATGGCCTGTGCCGAACGACGCCCCCGTTTGTTGAGGGGGCGTGCGTGATCGCTGGGGGCAGGTGTGTCCCAAGCGGATTTTGCGTGTCGAATCAGTATCAATCTATGTGTCATCGCGGATGAAAATAGCGCATGTGATGTGACGTTTGTGTGGGGTCTCGTGATGAATTTGAACTAAGTGGGCAGGCCAGTCGCGCAAGACACCCTGTGGTCATGCAGGTCTGGCCTTCGGCCGTGTCCAGATACCCATGGCAGGCCTCCAGATCATACGTCCCGGACCCGTCAAACGCCGTCACCGGACAGGTTGTCAGACAGGGTTTGTCGGCGCAGCTTTCGCAAGGGGATTGGGACAAAGGCGGCGGTGGCAGGGCAAATTCGGCTTCGAAATGGAGCGCACCGCGAAAGGAAATCATCATCCCCATCGTGTCATGCACCATCGGCCCGGCCGGAGTTGAAAACACCCGCCCCGTGGCCAGTGCCCAGTTCACGAACGGGGTGTAGGGCGGGCCGCCAAACGGGAAGTAGGGGGTCGCGGACACGGCGTCCGCCAGATCACTGATCACCCGCCGGGACCAGCGGTCCACAGGATCGGCCTGACCGTCCAGCGCCTCAGCGCTGGTCCGGAAGTGCGCCCAGAAGCTGCCTTGGGTGCCCAGCATGAGCAAGGTGCCCCCCGTCAGTGCCTTCACCGGCTGGTGGGCGGGATGCAAAGCCCCAAGGATCGTGAGCCCCAGTGGGGCAATCCGGGTTTCGATTTCGGTGTACATCACTGGAACTCCGGTTTGGGGCGCTGGAATGCTGCACGGCGTCAGAGACAGCCTATGCAAAATTCTTGGGGGACATGTGCCAAATGCGACCCTGAAAGAGTGCGTGCTCGACAATTCAGCCCCGGTGCGCGCACTTGGGGGCGATCCGAAACGAAAATGCGCCCCGGTTTTGCCAAACCGGGGCGCATGAAGCCTGTGAATCGGGGACAGTCGCGCCTCAGGCGCGGATCAGAGATCCGGCGCCGTGTTCGGTGAACAGCTCCAGCAGCACCGCATTGGGCGCACGGCCATCCAGGATCACCACCGCACGAACCCCGTTGTCGATGGCCTCCAGCGCGGTTTCGGTCTTGGGTATCATGCCGCCCGCAATGGTGCCGTCGCGGGTCATTTCGCGGATCTTGTCGGCCTTGAGCTCGGTCACGACCTCGCCGTCGGCGTTCTTCACACCTGAGACATCGGTCAGCAGCAGCAGGCGATCGGCCTTCAGCGCGCCCGCGATGGCACCGGCGGCGGTGTCGCCATTGATGTTGAAGGTTTCACCCTGTTCTCCGGCGCCCAGGGGGGCAATCACCGGGATCATGTCATTGTCGAACAGCGTATGCAGCAGCTTGGGGTCCATCTTGGATGGGGTGCCAACAAAGCCAAGGTCGGGGTTGGTCTGATCACAGGTGATCAGGTTGGCATCCTTGCCAGACAGGCCAACGGCCCGGCCGCCCTGGCGGTTGATGGCCTGGACAATCCGCTTGTTGACCACGCCCGACAGCACCATTTCGACAACTTCGACAGTGGCGGCATCGGTGACGCGCTTGCCATTTACGAACTCGGACTGGATGTCCAGTTTGCCAAGCATGGCGTTGATCATCGGACCACCGCCGTGAACGATGACCGGATTCACGCCGACCTGCTGCATCAGCACGATGTCTCGGGCGAAGCTGTCCATGGCTTCGTCGCTGCCCATGGCGTGACCGCCCAGCTTGATGACAACAATGGCACCGTCATAGCGCTGCAGGTAGGGCAGGGCGCTCGACAATGTGGCGGCAGTGGCAATCCAATCGCGGTTCATGTTCTGTTTCTTCATGACTCGTTCCCTTTGGGCATCCGTGTTACGCGGAACCTCCCCCGGTGCCAAGTGCGGCATTGCGGTCAGGGGGCGGGGTGATAGTGTCACAGACGAATTTTCTGGCTGGGATTTCGCAAGATGAAGAAGACTTTGCTGCTGACCGGTGCAAGCCGGGGCATCGGACATGCCACGGTCAGGCGTTTCAATGCAGAAGGGTGGCGGGTCATCACCTGCTCCCGCGCGCCGTTCCCGGTGGAATGCCCCTGGGGCGGCGGGCGTGAGGATCACGTCGAACTTGACCTGAGTGACCCGGCCGAAACCATCAATGCAATCGGTGTCATTCAGGAGAAACTGGATGGCCGGCTTGATGCTTTGGTCAACAACGCGGGGATTTCACCCAAAGGGCCGGACGGTGAGCGGCTGAACACGCTGGACACTGACCTGATGACCTGGGGCAAGGTTTTTCACGTGAATTTCTTTGCCTCGGTCGTCTTGGCGCGTGGCCTGCGCGATGAGCTGGCGGCGGCAAAGGGATCCGTGGTCAATGTGACCTCCATCGCGGGCAGCCGCGTGCATCCGTTTGCAGGCGCGGCCTATGCCACCTCCAAAGCTGCGCTGGCGGCTCTGACGCGGGAAATGGCCCATGACTTCGGGCCCCTGGGCGTGCGGGTCAATGCCATCGCCCCGGGGGAGGTCGAAACCTCCATCCTGTCGCCCGGAACAGAACAGATTGTCGAAAAACTGCCGTTGCAGCGGCTGGGCCAACCCGAAGAGGTCGCGTCGGCCATCTATTTCCTGTGCTCGCAGGAGAGCTCCTATATCTCGGGGGCCGAGATCGAGGTGAACGGCGCGCAACACGTCTGAGGTGTTGCGTCAGTCCAGGCCGGCGATGATCGAACGCAGGGTGGCGATCCCGTCACCCTTTTCCGAAGAGGTCAGAACGATCTCCGGGAAGGCAGCGGGGTGCTTGGCAAGCGCTTCGCGCACCTGGCGCATGATCTTCTCGCGATCCTTTTCCTTGACCTTGTCTGCCTTCGTCATGACGACCTGAAAGGTCACTGCGCTGGTGTCCAGCAGCTTCATGATCTCATCATCCACGGCTTTCACACCATGTCGGCTGTCGATCAGCACAAAGGCCCGGCGCAACGTCTGACGTCCGCTGAGATATTGTTTCAGCAGCCTCTGCCATTTCTCAACCACCTTCAGCGGCGCGTTTGCAAAGCCATAGCCGGGCAAGTCGACCAGGTAGAGCTCCGGGCCTTGCGTGAAGAAGTTGATCTCTTGCGTGCGTCCCGGCGTGTTGGAGGCGCGGGCCAGCCCCTTGCGCCCGGTCAAGGCGTTGATCAGCGACGACTTGCCGACATTCGACCTACCCGCGAAACAGACCTCGATCCGGTCGGGATCCGGCAGTCCGGACATGGCGACCACGCCCTTCACGAATTCCGAATCGCCCGCAAACAGCTTGCGGCCGCGCTCAGCGCTCAGTTCGTCGGGGGCTTCTGCCAGGGGAAAGGGGAGTTTCATGTCAGTATCCTCAGCGCATCACCAATGCGAATGGTGCCGCTTTTAACAACTTCGGCCCGGACCGAGAAATCCTGGTGGCCCCAGTTGGTCCGGAGGGCGGTCAGCGTATCGGCGTCCCGCTTGCCGGTGTCCGGGTTGGTCGTGGTTGCCAGGCAGCGCTCGGTGCGTTCACGGGGGATGACCACCGCGTCACCGATCTGGATTTCCCGGCCGATCCAATCGAATTCGGCCCATTCCGGGACGCCTTCAAACCAGATGTTCCCGCGCCAGCGCTTCGGTGACAGGCTTTGCCCCATCGCCTGTTCAACGGCTTTGTGGGAGGCCACGCTGCACAGCGTGACAGAGGGCAGATCCGTGTCGGTCCAGCCGCGTTCCTTACTGCGCAGCACACGCGCCGAGGCGGCCCGGTTTTCCGGGATCAGCGGGCGCACCCACTCCAGAAAGCGGGCCTGGTCCGCGGGCTCATCCGGGGCGAAGTCCAGATCGGGCAAGTCGGGATGGGACAGCGTCACGCGACCCTGCTCCCAGTTCAGCTTCGATTCCAGCGCCATGAGCGCCGGCGCCTTGGAGCCGCGATTGAAATTCTGACAGGCTGCCCAGCTTTCACCGTCGATCTGTGACAGTTCATGGGCAACGGCCCAAAGGCGATCGCCGGGCATGGTCTGCCCGGCGGTCAAAGAGATCTGGTCCAGCGCTTCCCGACCGTGGGATTTGATCGGGTAGCGCCAGATCTGTGTGAGTGTTCCCATCACTTCGCGTCCGGTTTCTGTCCGCGTTTGAAGCCGGCCTTGATGTTGCCGAACACGTCCGGCTTATACCCTTGGCTTCGCATGATCAGATACTGCTGCGTGAAGGTGATCGTGTTGTTCGCGATCCAGTACACGACCAGACCCGAGGCAAAGCTGCCCAGCATGAACATGAACACCCAGGGCATCCAGGCAAAGATCATCGCCTGCGTTGCATCGGTGGGTGCCGGGTTCAGCTTCTGCTGCAGCCACATCGAGACACCCAGCAACAGCGGCAGGATACCGATGAAGATCAATGCCAGGAAGGATTCCGGCTGCGGACCGGCCCAAGGCAGCCAGCCGAAGAAGTTCATGATCGAGGTCGGGTCAGGCGCGCTGAGGTCCTGGAAGGGGCCAAAGAACGGGGCCTGACGCAGTTCGATGGTGACAAAGATCACCTTGTAGAGCGAGAAGAAGATCGGGATCTGCATCAGGATCGGCAGACAGCCCGCGGCGGGGTTCACCTTTTCCTTCTTGTAGAGCTCCATCATGCCCTGCTGCATCTTCTGACGGTCGTCGCCTGCTTTTTCCTTCAGCGCTTCCATCTGCGGCTGCAGTTCCTTCATCTTTGCCATCGAGACGTAGGATTTGTAGGCCAGCGGGAACAGGATCGCCTTGATGATCAGGGTCAGACCAATGATCGACCAGCCCATATTGCCGATGAGCTTGTTGATCTCGTGCAGCAGCCAGAAGATCGGCTTGGTCAGGAAGAAGAACCAGCCCCAGTCGATGCTGTCCAAGAAACCCTCGATGCCTGCTTTTTCGTAGGTGCGGATGGCTTCCCATTCCTTGGCACCGGCAAACAGCTGGGTGGTGACTTCGTTGCTCTGGCCGGGGGCCAGCGTCACGGTCGGCAGCACCACTTCGGTCTGATAGATGTCGCGGCGCTCGTCATATTTGGCAACGGATTTGAAGGCCTGGCCCGGTTCCGGGGCCAGGGTCGTCATCCAGTAGTGGTCGGTGAAGCCGATCCAGCCGTTGGAGCTGACCTGGGTCACCTCGGCGCGGGCGCCTTCACGCTGGTCGAAGTCGAAATCCGGCATGTCGGAATAGTCGATTTCCGCCAGTTCGCCGTCTGCCATGCCCACAACGCCTTCGTGCAGGATGAAGAAGTTCTTCAGGTCCTGCGGCTCACCATGACGGGCCAGAACGCCGTAGGGGGCAAGGCCAGCAGTGGTGGCACCGGCGTTGGTCACGCTCTGGGTCACGGTGAACATATAGGTGTCGTCGACCGCAATCTCACGGTTGAAGGTCAGACCCTTGCCATTGTCCCAGCTCAGCGTGACGGGGCTGTCCACGGTCAGCGTGTCGCCTGAGGCAACGGACCACTGGGTGTTCGCACCCGGGACATCCTCGGCGGTCAGGCCACTGCCCGGTGCCCAGCCGTACAGGGCGTAATAGGCGGCAGGTTCCCCGACAGGCGACAGCATCCGCACGATTTCTGCGTCATCATCCAGGGACACACGATAGTCCTTGAGGGACAGATCGTCGATCCGGCCACCCAGCAGCGAAATGCTGCCCGAGATTTTGGGCGTGTCGATGGACAGTCTGGGCGATTCCGGAGCTGAGGCTTCGGCGCTGGACTGAACGGACGACGCAGCATCCGCAGCCGCTGGGGCCGATGCGGTCGGCGCACCGTCGGCAGACTGGCTTATCGCAGTGGTTTCAGCGGGGGCTTCCGGTTCCGGCGGCGGGAACACGACGAACCACACGAGGATCACGATAAAGCTGAGCGCAGTTGCGAGGATGAGATTTTTGTTCTGATCGTCCATCTGGGACTGCCACCTTGTGCTTGGAATGACAGGGTGGGTTCAACAGAGTGCAGCCCCAAAGGTCAAGGGAATTTCCCGCGATTCGGGGCGTCATGGTGCCACGAAGCACTGGTTTGGGGCATTTCATCCGGCGCGCCCGCCGATCCGGGGGGGCGTCAGGATCTTTGCCTCATGCGCGGCGACCCAATCCAGGGTCTGTTCGAAGGGCATCGGTTTTCCAATTCCGAACCCCTGGACATGGTCACAGCCCAATTGCGCCAGCAGCGCGTGTTCGCCAATTGTCTCGACCCCTTCGGCCAGAGTCTCCAGATCAAGCCGGTCCGCCATGGTCAGAATGGCGCTGATCAGCTTTTGCTGTTCGGGATCGCGATCCGCCTTGATGACAAAGGAGCGGTCGATCTTGATCCGGGTGATGTTGAAACGCCGGATTGCGCCGATGGCCGCGTGCCCGGTCCCGAAGTCATCCAGATCAATACGGCATCCCAATTCGCCAAGGCCCAGAATGTTGCGGGTCACGGTGTCATCCGCCCCGGTTGCCACCACGGTTTCCAGGATCTCCACCGCCAGCCGGTCCGGCGTCAGATCGAACCGGTCCAATTCCCACCTGATCTTGTCGACCAGCCCGGGGTTGCGCAGGTCTTCGGTTGCGAAGTTCACGGCCACCCGCGGAACGTGGCAGCCGGCGGTGTCCCAGGCCTTCAAAGCCGTCAGTGCGTGAAACAGCATCGCCTGGCACAGGCGCTCGGACAGGCCAAGGTTTTCGATCACCGGCAGGAAGGTGCCGGGCAGAATTTCCCCATGGACCGGGTGGATCCAGCGGGCCAGTGCTTCGAACCCGGTGACCCGGCCGGTGTCGGTGGAAATCTGCGGTTGGAACCAGGGCTGAATCTGACCTGCCTCCAGGGCGCCGGCCGCCTCTGCCGCCAGATCCTTGCGGGTGCGGGTCTTCTGCCGCATTGCCGAGGAAAAGGCACGGATGGACGAAGGGCCAACCTTCTGCGCATCAGACAGCGCAATGGTTGCCGCATCTTCCCAATCATGGGCCAGCTTGGATGGTGCCCGGCTGTGCAGGCAAAACCCGATGCAGCAGGAGACGTTCAGGGCGGTGCCATCCAGAATGATCGGATCCTCAATGGCGGCCTGAAGGCGTCCGGCAAGCTGGATGCAGAGCTCCAGGTCCAGGTTTTGCCCCGCGTTTAGACAGATACCGAATTTATGCGGCCCGCTGCGCGTCACCAGATCATTGCTGCGCAGGACGGACAGGATCCGCTCGCTGGTGCGCGCGACGACCTGATCCGCGGCCGCTTCGCCATGGCGATCCAAGATGGTCTGGTAGTCGTCCAGTTGCACGACGAAACAGGCCGATTTCAGCCCGGCACCGATGCAGCGCTGGTTTACGGTTTCCAGACCTTCATCGAATTCTTCCTTCAGGATCAGCCCGGTCAGCTTGTCCCGCCGGTCTGCGGGGCCCTTGCTGCGTCCGACCCCGGCTGCGGCATACAGCAGGGGCAGGCCCAGCGATGTGAGAATCAGCGCCGGCTCCCCCCCAAGCCAAAAGGCCCCAAGCGAAAGGGCCGGAGCAAACGCCAGAATGGGCGGGCCAAGAAGGACGGGAGAAATATGTTGTCCCAGCCTTTGCAAGAGGCCGGATTTCAAACCTGACATTGTGAACCTCTCCTCAAATACGCGGGGGCTTGAAGAGGATCCTAAGGCTCAGGATATGAGTGCCCCGTTAACGCAGGTCTGGAATTTCCCGATCAATTTGTTGAATTTCTCCGCTTTTCCGCTCCAGGCCTGCGAAGTCGAAAAGCTTTGGATCCAGCAGATGCGAAGGCCGCGCGTTCATCAGGGCCCGGAACATCACCTGGCGACGGCCCGGCGAATTACGCTCCCACTGGTCCAGGATCTGCTTGACCTGCTGGCGCTGCAGCCCGTCCTGGCTGCCGCAGAGATCGCAGGGGATGATGGGGTAATTCATGGCGTTGGCGAATTTCTCGCAATCGGCTTCGGCCACATGCGCCAACGGGCGATACACGAACAGGTCGCCCTCTTCATTGACCAGCTTCGGGGGCATGGTCGCAAGGCGACCGCCGTGAAACAGGTTCATGAAGAACGTCTCCAGAATGTCGTCCCGATGATGTCCCAGCACCACGGCAGAGCAGCCTTCCTCGCGCGCAATACGATACAGGTTGCCCCGGCGCAGGCGGGAACAGAGCGCGCAATATGTCCGGCCCTGAGGCACCTTGTCGACCACCACGGAATAGGTGTCCTGATATTCGATCCGGTGCGGGACGCCCATCTTTTCCAGAAACGCGGGCAGAACCGTTGAAGGGAAGCCCGGTTGTCCCTGATCCAGGTTGCAGGCCAGCAGATCGACCGGCAGCAGGCCCCTCCATTTCAGCTCATGCAGTACGGCCAGCAGCGTGTAGCTGTCCTTGCCACCCGACAGGCAGACCAGCCAGCGGGCACCGCGTTCGATCATGCCGTATTGCTCGATCGCTTCACGCGTATAGCGGACGATCCGCTTGCGCAGCTTCTTGAATTCGGTGCTGGTGGGGGCGCCGTGAAAGAGGGGATGGATGTCGTCGAGATTGTCAAGCATCAAGGCTCTCCTGCTGATCCCGCGCATATGCCACGTGCGCCCCATGAAAGCAAAGTCCTAGTGAGATTCGCGCTTTCGTGGTATTCTCAGCGGTATTTCAAGGAAAGGTATAGTGATGGATTTCTTCTTTTCTGTGCGTGGGCGCAGCGGCGACGGCTATTCGAACAGGTTGGGTGGGGCAAAGTACCTGGCCGTGCCAGAGGCAGGCGGGACGCTTGCGCGCGGGCATGAGATTGGCGTGAGCCAATGGGTCAGGGATGTGCAGGCAGCCGCCGGTGCGACAGACGGCACCAAGGGCCAGATCCTGATTTTCGTACATGGCTTCAACACCGATCAATGGGACATGCTGGAGCGCCACCGCAAGATCCGCAGCGGGCTGGAGGCGCACGGCTTCCGCGGCGTTGTCGTCAGCTTCGACTGGCCCAGCGATGGATCGGTGCTGGGCTATACGTCAGATCGCCGGGACGCGCGACTGGCAGCGGACATGCTGTTTTCACACGGTATTCGACGTCTGTCGAAACTGCAGACCGAAGAATGTGAGTACAACGTTCATGTCCTGGCTCATTCGATGGGCACGTTTCTGGTGCGCGAGGCGTTTGACTACGCCGATGATGATCACGGGACGGCGCAGAAAAGCTGGACGGTCAGCCAGGTCGCCTTTGTCGCAGCGGATATCTCGTCCAAATCTATGAGAGAGGACAGCCCCAAGACCTCGTCACTGCTGCGCCATTGCACCCGGCTCACCAGCTATTACAGCCCCTTTGACGAAGTGCTCTCCATTTCTGAGGTCAAACGCATCGGGGTGTCGCGCCGCCTGGGGCGCGTCGGCCTGCCCTCTGATCCATCAGAGAAGGCGGTGAACCTCTATTGCGGACAGTTCTTCAAGGACAACCGCGCGGTGTTCGGCGATGGCACCGCCGTGACCCATCGCTGGTATTTCGATTCGCCGCGCTTCTATGAGGATCTGCACCACACGATCGAAGGCAAGCTGGACCGCGAAGTCATTCCCACGCGCGGCCGGACCACGCAGGGCAATCTGGCCCTGGTCTAAGGTTTCGGGGCCTTGTCCTGATCCGGGTCCGGCACCGGATCATAGCCATCCCCGCCCAGGGGGTGGCACCGCCCAATCCGGCGCGCCGCCAGCCATGCGCCCTTGATCGGCCCATGTTTCTCCAACGCTTCCAGCGCATAGGCGGAACAGGTGGGCTGATAGCGACAGTTGAACCCCACCCAGGGGCTGAAGATCAGCCTGTAAGCCCGCACGGGCAGGGCGACGATATGGGCAAGCGGTGACATGGGCGCAAGATAGGGGGGAATGGGTGAAGGTGAAAGATGGCGGGGTGGTTTGTCGCGGCAGATCTGAGGGATGCTCTGAGCAGCATGGTCAGTTTAGAGCTCAACAGGATCGAAAGAGCAGGTGCTTCAGTCGCGTGGCGTTCCATAAACGCGGACTTTCGTCCAATCATAGGTCAACACACAATGGGGACACAGCACCAATTCGCGTTGGCTGCGCCAATGGCAGGCTTTGGTGGGCTTTGACCGGAGAAGTGGTGGTATTTCACAACCAGGGTCGCCGTGAGCTTCTAGACAACGATGCCAGTCAGGGGCATTAATCGCCGCAACCATTTTACATCCAAATTTAACAAGTAATTTCAATGGCCTCACGAAGCCTTGATGCGCTGACCAAAAGCAAACAGAAACCCGGTGTCGCGCTGTTGCGGACACCGCAGCAAACGGATGAAGGCACCCCGGGGTGTTGACTTGGCGGTGAACCTACTTTGCCGCCTGAGATTGAATGGCCTGTGTACAATCCCAAAAAGCTCACCGACTGGGATGAGTATGATACCGACATCCCGATGCATTTCTTCGCCCAACTCAATCTGGCCGAGATGCCGACGGTTCCTGGCCTGCCCCAGATGCCACGCTCGGGCACCTTCTTTGTCTTCTTCGATCCGGTCGTGGCTTTTGGCCCGTATAGTGATGATCTCGGATCGCTCACGTCTGGCGAAAGGGTCCGGCTCGGTAACGTTGCTGAAGATGTGTCCGGGGTCGCTGCCAGAACCCCTTCGGCGTTTCCTGATTTCGACCTCACCCCGGCAGAGCTGCTATCGGATACACATATGGAAACGCACAAAGAAACCGGTCCAGAGTTCGGGGTATTTCCCCAAGAGCTGATCGTGTTTCATACCATCGAAACATGGCACATCTGCTCGCAAAATCCTGGGATTGATGGGTATCCAACAGATGTGGATACCGCATTTTCACACAGGCAGACGCTGTGGAGGATGCGCAGTACGAACGGCTTGATGCGCTCTTGGGGAAGGATCGGTTTTTGGGGTCGGACGAGAGTGTGAGCCGTCAGTTGCTATTCGGTGTGACCCAGCGGTTCCAATGGCCCAAGCTGGAATTCGACAACCCTGATGAAACCCAAGATGCGGATAATGCCGTTTTGTTGCTGACCTTAGCCCCTGATAGCGAGATCAATCATTGCTTCTGGGATGATCATCATTGGGGCATCTGGGGGCACCGGAATGATTTGGCGGCGGGACACTTCAGCGATATTTCGATCATCGAGGAGCTGTAGCGGAGAACGTGCCTTTGTAACAGGATCGCCCCCCATCAGCCGTAACGCTTTGACTGCTTGCCAAAAACAGCTCAAACGGGTCCAGGCTCCACGACGTTTCAACAGCCCATCTGACGTCACCTTCTGGCGAAACCAGGTGCAGAAATACGAGCGAACCGGACATTCAAATCTGAAAAATGAATGTCCGGTTCCGGGGAAGAACAATCACCCGAAAACAGCGGCCACCGCTTTCACCGTGGCGGCGACGATTTCATCCGCTTCGTCGGTGGTCAAACAAAACGGTGGTGCAAAGCCCAGGATGTCGCCTTGAGGCATGGCGCGGGCGATGACCTTGCTTTGCTCCAGCATATTGGCCGAAATCTGCGGTCCGATTTTGTCAGCAGGATCAAAGAAGGTACGGCTGTCTTTGTCCTGCACAAACTCAATGGCGCAGAGCAATCCTTCGCCACGGACCTCACCCACATGCGGGTAGGCGGACAACGCATCCGACATCGCCTGCTTCAGATAGGCGCCAACCTTGCCTGCATTCTCGACCAGATCCAGTTCGTCCAGTAGCTTCAGGTTTGCAACACCAGCTGCCGCTCCGATGGGGTGGGCCGAATAGGTCCAGCCATGGCCGATCGGGCCATTCTCATCGGTGCCCTGTTCCAGCACTTTCCAAATCTTGTCGCCGATAATCGACCCGGACAGTGGCGCATAGGCCGAGGTCAGCCCCTTGGCGATCGTGATGATGTCGGGCGAGAGACCGTAGTGATCCGAACCGAACATCGTGCCCAGACGGCCAAAGCCGGTCACAACCTCATCAGCAATCAGCAGGATGTCATGCTTGCACAGAACAGCTTGGATCGCGTCCCAATAGCCAGTGGGCGGGGGGACGATGCCGCCCGTGCCAAGGATCGGTTCCCCGATGAACGCCGCGATCGTGTCTGCGCCCTCGCGCTCGATCAACGCCTCCAACTCGGCAACGCAATGGGCGACGAATTGTGCTTCGGTCTGTGATGTGTCTTCGCGGCGGAAGTAATATGGCGCTTCGGTGTGGATCACCTGTTCAACGGGCAGGTCAACTTCTTATGGAACAGCTCCAGCCCGGTCAGCGATCCAGTCACCAGCCCCGACCCGTGATAGCCCCGCCAGCGCGAGATGATCTTTTTCTTCTCGGGGCGGCCAAGGATGTTGTTGTAGTACCAGACCAGCTTCACATTGGTCTCATTGGCGTCTGAGCCACCCAGCCCGAAATAGACCTTGGACATGCCTTTGGGCGCGCGATCAAGGATCATCTTGGCCAGCGTGATCGACGCTTAGGTCCCATGGCCGACATAGGAATGGTAATAGGCCAGCTCATGGGCCTGATCGGCAATCGCCTCAGCAATCTCGCTGCGGCCATAGCCGACATTAACGCAATAGAGCCCCGCAAAAGCATCCAGCAGACGGTCGCCATTACGGTCTTCGATATGCACACCCGCTGCCGTTTTGATGACACGGCTTGGGCTTTCGCCTCGTGCGTGTTGGGCAAGATGCGTGGAGGGGTGAAAAAAATTCTCACGGTCCCATTGGTCAAGTTGGTCGTTCTTCAGCATTGGCTCCCCTTTCGGCCAAGACGGCGCACCGTCTGTTACAAAATTCGGAGCTGTCGTTTGCGCGGTCTGCTGGCATTTGGCCGGGTCACAAACGGAAAGCTCCGTTCATCCCAACAGCAGCGCGCAATGCCTTTATTGCTGAGCCCGGTGACTATAACATGAATTGCATCTGCGGGGAGTGTTCATTTCAGCTCTGTGCTGCATTGTTTGAATTGGGCTTTTGCTTGGTCGCAGGCTCCTGGGCAAATGTCCGACAAAAATACCCAAACCTTGAAAAACGCGTTGACCGCGCAGACCCGCCATTCGATTTGACGGCTGAGGGGAAGCTGAGGGGAAAAGGGTGCTCTGCATCCTGGCGGCGTCACCACCTGACCCGCAGCGCAACCGCGCCGCCCCAAAGGGCGGCGCCGGGCCCAACGGGTTTGGTCCGATCTTTGATCGGGCGGAACCAGGCGGGAGACCCGCAGACTAGGTTTTCGCGGGTCGCTTGGGGCGAGGTGAATGGAGTTTGCGCAAAGCGTCCGACAGGTCCGATTGCAGCAGGTCAAAGGGCCGTGCGGCGGTCTGGGTTGCGCGGCCGATCAGCACATAATCCCAGCCGGGTTTGCCCTGTCTGGGCAGCACCAGCCGCGCGACCTCGCGCAGGCGGCGTTTGGCGCGGTTGCGGGCCACGGCGTTGCCGACCTTCTTGGAGCAGGTGAACCCCACACGAATGGCCGGATCGCCATCATCGCGGCGTCGCGCCTGGACCATCATGCTGCCGCCGCCCTGGCGCTTGCCACGGGCCGCTGCCAGAAATTCGCTGCGCTTGGTCAGCACGGTCAACTTGCAGGTGTCAGCAACGCAAAAGGACACCGCCGGAGACGTTTCCCCTTTGACGGTCTGGCCATCTTCGGGACGCTCCGGCGGTGTCATGTTCGTCCGAACAGTCTGACTGAGGCTTACGCGCTCAGCGACTTGCGGCCACGTGCGCGACGGGCGTTCAGGATCTTGCGGCCTGCCTTGGTGGCCATGCGCGCACGGAAGCCGTGGCGGCGTTTGCGAACCAGGTTCGAAGGCTGATAGGTGCGTTTCATCGCTCCGGTCTCC
>JALEGX010000043.1 GCA_022763485.1 Paracoccaceae bacterium
ATACCACCACGACCTGCACCATAAGGCCTATGTCGACAACGGCAACAAGCTGATCGCCGGGACCGAATGGGAAGGCAAGTCGATGGAAGAGATCATCGTTGGCACCTATGACGCCAACGCTGTTGCTCAGAACGGCATCTTCAACAACATCTCGCAGCTGTGGAACCACAACCAGTTCTGGGAAATGATGGGCCCGGGCGACAACGCGATGCCGGGTGAGCTGGAAAAAGCTCTGGTCGAAAGCTTCGGTTCGGTTGACGAGTTCAAGTCGCAGTTTGCCGCCGCAGGTGCCGGTCAGTTCGGTTCTGGCTGGTGCTGGCTGGTCAAGAACGCCGATGGGTCGCTGGCCGTGACCAAGACCGAAAACGGCGTGAACCCGCTGTGCTTCAACCAGACCGCTCTGCTGGGCTGCGACGTGTGGGAGCACTCCTATTACATCGACTTCCGCAACAAGCGTCCGGTTTATCTGACCAACTTCCTGGACAACCTGGTGAACTGGGAAAACGTTGCCTCGCGCATGTGACCTGTTTCAGGTCGAATGAAAGTAAAGAAAAGCCCGGTATAGAAACCGGGCTTTTTTCGTTCTGGGGGCCGGAATTCGATCCGAATTCCGGCTCGGAAAATGTACACATTTTCCGGCCCGTTTTTCTGTTAGAAAAACGGCTGGCTCACGGCTTTAACAATTTGTCCAGAGTTTCAGCCGGGGTTGCGGCCCAGATGATGAAATCCGCCAGCGAGGCATCGGCAAAGCCCTGGTCCACGACGTGATCCAACAGGTCGCGCAGCTTGTCCCAGTATCCGTCGACGTTCAGGATCACGATCGGCTTGTCATGCAGGCCCAGCTGCCTCCATGTCAGGACTTCGAACAGTTCATCCAGCGATCCCGGCCCTCCCGGCAGGACCACAACCGCATCCGCGTTCATCAGCATGACCTTCTTGCGTTCATGCATGGTCTCCGTCACCACATAGGTGGTCAGGTCGGATTTGCCGACTTCGCGGCGCACCAGATGCTCGGGGATCACGCCAAAGGTTTCACCGCCTGCGGCCTGCGCGGCGCGGGCGACTTCGCCCATCAGCCCCACATCCCCGGCGCCGTAGACCAGGCGCAGACCCGCGTCAGCGAGGCTTTTTCCCAACACTTGCGCAGCTTGCGTATAGGCGGGCATTGCTCCGGAACGGGAACCGCAATACACACAGACGGATTTGACGGACATGGGCTGGCCTTTCATCGCTCTGTCGAAAAGGGGATCGGGCGTGTTTTGACCCCTGATAGCGGGATTGCTAGGCTGGCTCAACTGAGGGGTTCACTCACCCCGTGGGGAAGGAAGAAGAATGTCAGGATCAGCCGGAGCAGGGGGGCTGGGGGCCCTTGGGTGGAGCGCGCTTGTCGGTGGCATCGCTGTAGCGGGATTGGGTGCTCTTTACGTTGCCGGTGTGTTCGGGCCGCAGACCGCAGACCCCGTTGCCCAGCCGGAGCCCGCAGAGGTTACCGCCCAACCGGCGGCGAACTCCAATGCTGAGGTCGACCCCGAGGTGTCCGAACCCGTTGTCCAGACCGCGCCTGCAGCAGAGCCAGTTGATGCGGCGTCCGACGCTCCGGCTCAGGACGCCGAGGCGGTTGCGGCTGAGCCGGCAGAACCCGCTGAGACCCCGGAGCCCGCCCAGGCCGCAGTGGCTGAGGTCACTGAGCCGGAAACCGCGGCGGAAGAGACCGCAGCAGTCGCGCCCGAACCGGAAGCACCCGCCGTTGCTGAGGCTGAGCCGCAGACCGGTCCAGCGGATACGCAGGCCAATGCGCAGCCTGAGGCCGAAACACAGGCAGCCCTGGCCGAGCCGGAGGTCCAGCCCACAGCCGACGCGGCCGTGGCCGAGCCGGAGGCCCAGCCCACAGCCGACGCGGCCGTGGCTGAGCCGGAGGCCGTTGCAGAGCCTGAACCTGCCATCGCGCTTGCCGCGCCCAGCTTTGATGTCGTGCGGGTCGAACCCGATGGCACCACGGTGATTGCGGGCAAGGGGACAGCGGGAAGCCAAATCACGCTTCTGGTCGACGATGCCGAGGTCGATCAGTTCCCGGTCGGATCCGACGGGGGTTTTGTCACTTTCCAGTTCCTTGGGACAACCGATGCGCCGCGTGTGCTGACCCTGCGGGCCGAGCTGAATGGCCAGACCATCCTGTCGGCCGACAGCATCATCCTGGCCCCAAGTCCCAAACCCGCGCCGGAGCCTGAAACGCAAGTTGCCGAAGCGACTGACGTCCAGCAGGTGGAACCCACCGCAGCACCGGATCCCGAAACCACTACTGACCCCGTTCAGCAGGTGCAGGATCAGGCAGAGGCCGTCGCCGAGGCCGTTGAAAACACCGCGAATGCCGCTGTGGCCGCCGCGGTGGAAACCGCAACCGCAGAAGTGGCCCAGGCCGCTGCCGAGGCTGTGGCGGCAACTGAGGACGCAGCACCGGTTGCCGACGCAGCGGCCGAGACGGCGGACCCCGTGACTGAGGCGCCCGTACAAGGTTCCGAGGCGGTTGAAACCGCCGAAGTTGCGGCAGAACCCGCAGCCCAGACCGCCGCTCCGGCACCTGAGGTGCAGGACGCGACGGCAGAAGAGCCCGCGCCCGTCGCGGTGGCAGACGCCCCCAAGGAAGAGCCGCCCGCCCCCGTGACCGTGCTGCGCGCCAGCGAAGAGGGCGTCGAGGTGGTCCAGTCGGCGGCATCGGCACAGGTGCAGCGCGGCAAGATCGTTCTGGACACCATCAGCTACTCGGATGAAGGCGATGTGGAATTGGCCGGGCGTGCGCAAAGCGAAGCGGTTGTCCGGGTTTATGTGAACAACAACCTGATCACCGATTTCAACGCGGGCGAGGATGGCCGCTGGCAGGGACGTTTGCCGCATCTGGATCCCGGCGTGTACACCCTGCGGCTGGATGAGCTGGACAGCGCGGGCAAGGTGCTGTCGCGCCTGGAAACGCCGTTCAAACGCGAAGCCCCCGAAGTGCTGCAACCCGCCCCGCAGCCCGAGGAAAGCCCGGCCCAACCGGCCCCCTTGGTTCGCGCGGTCACGGTTCAGGAAGGGGATACCCTCTGGGCGATTTCCCGCGATCGCTACGGCAGCGGTGTCCTGTATGTCCGGGTGTTCGAGGCCAACCGCAATGCGATCCGGGACCCGGACCTGATCTATCCCGGACAGGTGTTCACGATTCCCGAATGATCTGGCGCGAGCCCCAGGCGGAGACCTCCTGGGGCGGCGCTCTCAGGCTTTGACCCTGCTATGACTGGTCAATCCTGCCCCGGCGGCTTATGTCAGACGGGCAGGCAAGGAGCGGTGTATGCGACGTTCAAACCACGATACCTCTATGACACCGGCACAGCTGGAACGCGGCTCGGGCATTCGGACCCTTAAAAAGGTCGCGCCTTATCTCTGGCCCGAAGACCACCCGTGGGTGAAGCGGCGCGTGATCCTGGCGCTGTCGATGTTGCTGCTGGCCAAGCTGATCGCCGTTGCCACGCCGGTTTTCTACAAGGGGGCGGTGGACGCGCTGGCCGGCGAAGGGGTGCCCCCGGTGGCCCTGGGCGCAATCGGCCTGACGGTTGCCTATGGTGTGGCGCGGATGATGACCGTCGGGTTCCAGCAGCTGCGCGACGCGATTTTTGCGCCGGTCGGGCAGCGCGCACTGCGACAGCTGGCGCTTGAAACCTTTCGCCATATTCATCGCCTGTCGATGCGCTACCATATCTCGCGCAAGACCGGCGGGCTGAGCCGCATCATCGAGCGCGGGGTCAAGGGGGTAGACTTCCTGCTGCGCTTCCTGATCTTTTCCATCGGACCGCTGGTGATCGAACTGGGGCTGGTGGCCATCGTTCTGGCGGTGCTGTTTGACCTTTGGTATCTGGCGATCGTGGCGGGGACCATCGTCCTGTATGTCTGGTTCACCTTTGCGGTGACCGAATGGCGGGTGAAACTGCGGCGTGAGATGAACACGCAGGATACCGATGCCAACCAGAAGGCCATCGACAGCCTGCTGAACTTTGAAACGGTCAAATACTTCGGGGCGGAAGAGCGCGAAGCCGGTCGCTATGACGCCGCGATGAAGGGCTATGAAGCCGCCGCGCTCAAGACCTCGTATTCGCTGGCGTTTCTCAACTTCGGCCAGAGCTTTCTGATCACCTGCGGTCTGATCGGGGTGATGGTGCTGGCTGCCATCGGGGTGCAGGCCGGGGCCCTGACGGTGGGCGATTTCGTCATGGTCAACGCCTACATGATCCAGATCACCGTGCCGCTGAACTTCTTGGGGACGGTCTATCGCGAAATCCGTCAGAGCCTTGTGGACATGGGCGAAATGTTCGATCTGCTGGAACAGCCGGCCGAGGTCACGGACCGACCGGACGCAACGCCGCTGACCGTCTCTGGCGGCCAGATCGAGCTGCAGGACGTGCGCTTCGGGTATGAGCCGGAACGCGAGATCCTGAAAGGGGTCGACCTGACGGTGCCTGCCGGGCAGACCGTGGCCATCGTGGGCGCGACGGGGTCGGGCAAATCCACCATCGGGCGGCTGCTGTTTCGGTTCTATGACGTGACTGCGGGCAAGCTGTGCATTGACGGGCAGGACATCCGGGACGTGACCCAGACCAGCCTGCACGCCGCCATCGGCGTGGTGCCGCAGGATACGGTGCTGTTCAACGACACCATCCGCTACAATATCGCCTATGGCCGCGACGGGGCCACTCAGGATCAGATCGAGGCGGCGGCACGGGCGGCCCAGATCCATGACTTCATCCTGTCGCTGCCCGAAGGCTATGACACGATGGTGGGGGAACGCGGGCTGAAACTGTCCGGGGGGGAAAAGCAGCGTGTCGGCATTGCGCGCACCCTGCTGAAGGATCCGCCCATCCTGCTGCTGGATGAGGCGACATCGGCCCTGGACACCGATACCGAGACCGAGATCAAGGAGGCGCTGGCCCGCGCGGGTGAGGGGCGCACCGTGATCACCATTGCCCACCGCCTGTCCACTATTGCCGAGGCTGACCGGATCGTGGTGCTGGAAAAGGGCGAGGTCGTGGAAAGCGGCACCCACGCGGATCTGCTGGCGCGGGCCGGGCGCTATGCGCATCTCTGGGCGCGACAGCAGTCGGATGAAGAGGCGGCTTAAGTCGCGCGTCAGAGCTGGCGGACAACCCGGCAGGGGTTGCCCGCCGCAAAGACATTGTCCGGCAGGCTGCGGTTCACCACAGATCCGGCGCCAACGGTTGTGCCATTGCCGATGGTCACGCCGGGCAGGATGATGGCACCGCCGCCGATCCAGGCGTTTGATCCGATCGTCACCGGCTCTGCCGAGGTGCGATAGGCCGGTATTCCGTCCTTGCGATACATGCGCTGGTCCGCCCGGATCGGGTGGGTCGTGGCATAGATCTGCACGCCGGGACCCAGCAACGTACCTTCGCCGATGGTGATCCGGGCACCATCCAGAAAGACGCAATTCGTGTTGATGAAGACACCGGCTCCCAGGGCGATGTTGTCCCCGTAGTCGCAGAAGAACGGCGGCTCGATCCAGACACCCGCCGCGCGTTCCGCCAACAGATCGTCCAGCAGCCGCTCGCGCGTGTCCGCATCGGTTGAGGCGGTGGCGTTATACTCTGCTATCAGAGCGCGTGCCCTGTGCAGACGGCTGAGCGCCGCATCTTCGCGAGTGTCGAAGGAAGGGGTGTCCTCTGGTGTACTCATCGAGCTTCCTCAGCCATAGGGCAGGTCGGGACCCGGGCGGGTCCCGATAGTAATGTGGCCTATTCAGCGGCCCGCAGGGGCATCGCGGCTTCTGCCTTGCGCTCGCGCGTGTTGCCTTTCTGCGGCTTGGGGGCCGGCGGCGGCGACAGCTCTTCAGGATCGATCCACTGGATCTCGGTGCTGGCCATCTTTCGGGTTTCCCGCTTTAGGCGCATGTCCTGTGCGATGCGGCTGGATCGACCGCCGAACAGGCGTCCGAACAGGCGCAGGAACCAGATCGAATAGGTGCTTGCCCAGACGCGGATCGCCAGCAACGAGGGCGTGACGATCAGGGTCAGCACCGTCGCAATACCCAGCCCGAACACAACCGCCGTGGCCAGCTGCTTCCACCACAGCGCGGTGGGGCTGTCGATGGAGTAACCACCGTTCAGGAAGTCCAGCGACAGACCGAACATCATCGGCGCCAGACCCGCCATCGTGGTGATCGTGGTCAGCAGAACCGGACGGATCCGGGCCTCGGCGGTGCGAATAATCGCCTCGATCCGCGGCATGTGGCGGCTGAATTCCTGATAGGTATCGATCAGAACGATATTGTTGTTCACCACGATCCCGGCCAGTGCCACGATCCCGGTCCCGGTCATGATGATCGAGAACGGTTGTTGCATGACCATCATCCCGATCAGAACGCCGGTAGTGGACAGGATCACGGCCAGCAGCACCAGAACCGAGTTGTAGAAACTGTTGAACTGGGCCAGCAGGATGATGAACATCAGACCCAGCGCACCGGCAAAGGCGTTCATCAGGAAGGCCCCGGATTCTTCCTGTTCCTCACGGTCGCCGGTCCATTCCCAGCTGATCGTGCGGGGCAGGGGGTCCGTCTCCAGCCATTCGGTCAGAACCTCGATCCGTTCGTTTGCGGTGACAGGCTGCACCAGGGCGCCATTGCTCAGGGCCTCTGCAACCTCGTCTGCTGATCCGGCCTCGACGAAGGTGAACAGCTGCAGGCGGTCGCCATTCGGGGCGTCAAAGGTCGGCCCGTTGGCGGTGGCCCCCTCCGGGATGGCCTGAAGCACGGCAAGCCGTTTCTGCGGGGCGTCGCCCTCGGCCTCGACAACAACACGGAACAGGCCGGGAGAAACATCCGCCTTGACGTCGTAATAACGTTCCTGGTCCACGCGATTGATCTGTGCCAGCTTTTCAACCGGTTTGCGGGTGATGAAGTTGGACAGCGGCACCAGCCCGTCTTCGGTCCGGACCTTCAACGAATCCAGCGTCGACAGAACCCGGTCCTCGGTCGGGAAGCGAACCCGGATCTCGGTCTCTTCATCCTGGCCTTCCTGGCGCATGGTGCCCAGCAGAACGCCGCGCGTCACCAGCTGGACCATCGCGCCGACGGTGGCGACATCGGCGCCAAAGCGACCCGCCTTGGCCACGTCCACGTCGATCTGCCAATCGATGCCGGGCAGCGGCAGGCTGTCTTCGATCAGGGTCAGGCCGGGCGTGTTTTCGAATTTCTCGCGCACGGACTGCGTGGCCCCGCGCAGATCGGTCCAGTCATCACCGCGCACGCGCAGATGCACGGGCTTGGCCGATGCCGGTCCCTGGGACAGGGCGCGAACCTCTGTTTCGAAGCCGGGCAGGACCGACAGTGCGGTCTCAAGTTCGGAGATTACGAAATCGCCGTCGAACTTCGGGTCGATCACTTCCTTCTCGAACCCCAGGAACTCGGTCATCAGGCTGCCGATCCGGCCGGTCAGGGGCTCTGCCTCTGTCGGGCGGTCTTCCCAGGGGATGATCTCGAATTGGACCTGGCCCACGGTGTCCGCGGGCAGCTGTGCACCGGAACTGTCGGTGTTCAGCCCGCCATCCCCGGCAAAGGAGAAAACGTTGATCACCGCCGGGTGCTGCATGATGATCTGTTCGGCCTGCTGGACCATCAGGTCCTTTTCAGTCAGTGACAGGTTCCCGCGAGCGCGGACATAGGCAGTGGCCTGTTCCGGTTCGCTCTCCACGAAGAATTCCACCCCGCGGTTGTTGTTGCCATAGGCGGTCATCACCGACATCACGGCAAAACCGACGGCAAAAACAGATACGATCGGCATGATCGGGTTTCCGACCAGGAATTTCACGAAATAGCCGAAGGGCGTATGACGATACCCGGGGCGGATCCGTTTGGGCGCGCGTTCGATCCGTGCGGCACCCAGGGTGATTGAGGCCGCAAAGGCGGCCGCGATGAACAGCAGGGCCCCCATCAGCGACGCGGCGGTCGGGCTGGCTGCGCCGAAATCGCCCAGCAGATAGGTGGGGTTCAGCACCTGCATCGCCGCAAGGAACATGCCGTAGAGCACCGGTGGCACCAGAGCAGCGCGCACCACCCAGGGCAGTCGCGCGCGCAGCGCCTCAGACGCATGTGCGAAAACGCGGCTCATGCGTCCAGTCACACCGCCCATGACAGGCAGGTAGACCAGCGCAACCACCAGCGAGGCAGACAGAACGAAGATCAGCGTCACCGGCAACATGCCCATGAACTCACCCGGAACACCGGGCCAGAACAGCATGGGCAGGAACGCGCAGAGGGTGGTCGCGGTTGACGAAACAACGGGCCAGAACATGCGCTGTGCCGCTTCGACATAGGCGTGCATCGGGCCGATGCCATCCTTGATCCGTTTGTCGGCGTATTCGACGACCACGATGGCGCCGTCCACCAGCATCCCGACCGCAAGGATCAGGCCGAACATGACGATGTTGGAAATGGAGACGCCCATCACCGCCAGCAGTGCGAAACACAGCAGGAAGGAGGTGGGGATGGCAAAGCCAACCAGCAGGGCGGCGCGGCTGCCCAACGCGGACAGCACAACGATCATCACCAGCGCAACAGCGGTCAGAACTGAGCTTTCCAGCTGGCTGACCATCGAGCCCACGACCCGGCTCTGGTCATTCGAAGTGCCCACGTCGACAACTGCGCGCAGTTCATCCGGCCATTTGGTCTGCGACTCGGCCAGGGTCTCTTTCACCAGCGCCACGGTGTCGATCAGGTTGTAGCCCTTGCGCTTTACCACCTGCAAAGCAACGGTGTTGTTGCCGTTGAAACGGGCGGTGCCGATCCGGTCTTCGAAGGTGAAATTGATGTCCGCCAGTTCGCCCAGCGTGACAACCCGGTCGCCATTGGTCTTTATCGGCAAGCCATAGACGTCCTGCGCGGTCTTGAACGACGAGGGGATCTTGACCGAGAAGGTGCCCTGTTCGGTTTCCACCTCACCGGCCGCGATCAGCTGGTTGTTGTTTTGCACAACATTGATCAGTTCCAGCGCGGTGACGTTGTAGGCTTCCAGGCGCAGAGGATCGATCAGAACCTCGACCATTTCATCGCGGGATCCGGCGATCCCGGCCTCCAGAACCGCGTCCAGCGCTTCCAGATCATCCTGCAAGTCCTTGGCAATACGGTTCATTGTCCGTTCGGGCACAGGCCCCGTCAGGTTCACGATGACGATCGGGAATTCCGAGAAGTTGACCTCGGTGATGGTGTATTGTTCGGCGCCTTCGGGGAAGTCTGCCTGGGCCGAGTTCATGGCATCACGCACGTCGGCGATGGTGGCGGATTTGTCCCAGCCGAATTCGAATTCCAGCAGGACGCCTGCATAGCTTTCCGCGGCGGTGGCGGTCATCTTGTCCAGACCGTCCAGATCAGCCATCTCGGTTTCCATCGGTTTGACCAGCAGGCTTTCGCTGTCTTCCGCGGAAATGCCGGGGAACTGGACCGAGACGAAGAGCATCGGGATGTCGATGTCCGGCTCACCCTCTTTCGGCAGGCTCCAATAGGCAAAGCCCCCGATGGTCAGGGACAACGCGATAAAAGCCAGAATCATCCGGGCCCGTGAGGCGGCCCAGTCTACGATGCCCGTCATTGACCGGCCTCCCTGAATGTGGGGGCGACCGTCACGCCCTTGGTCACGAAGTCCTGGCCAACCACGATCACATTCGCAGTGTCAGGCAGTCCCGACAGCCAGACGCCCTCTACGCTGTCGCGCAGCAGCTTGACCGGAACGAAGTCCACGACATTGTCGTCGCCCACGATCCGGACCCCCAGACGCCCGTCGTTGTTCAGCGTCAGGGCGGATTGCGGCAGGCGGTGGGCCTTTGCCCCATCTGCCGAAATGGCGATGTCGGCGGTCTGCCCGTCCCGGATCTCAAGATCGGGATTGGGCACGGTCACTTCCACCTCGAAGGTGCGGGTGGTCGGATCCGCAGAGCGGCTGAGGAAGCTAACCTGGCCCTGAACCTGCTGTCCGGTCGCCAGCCGGGCGCCAGCCATCGCCCCAAGGATCACCCGGTTCACCTCGGTTTCGGGCACGAAGCCGACCAGCTTGATCGGATCGAGCTGGATCACCGTGGCGCAGAGCGATCCGGGCTGCATCAGGCTGCCCAGCTCGGCGGTGTCGGATTCCAGCAGCCCGGCGAAGGGCGCGTGGATGTCCAGCCGGTCGATTTCCTTCTCTGCTGCGGCCACCGCGGCAGCTGCGGCCTCGATCCCGGCGCTGGTGGTTTCCAGCCCGGCCTTGGCGCTTTCGATACCGGCACGGGCGGCGCGCTCAGTGGCCTGAGCGGACACAAGGCGGGTTTCAGAGGCGTAGCCCTCGACCGACAGTTTCTCGGCCGCGTTCAGGTTGACCAGCGCTTCCTGAAGCCGGGCATTGGCCTCTTCCAGCCGTGCCTGTGCCTCGGGCACGCGGCTGCGCGCCTCGGCCAGACGGGCGCGGGCTTCCGCCAGGCTGGAGGCCCGGGTGCCGGGATCCAGCTTGCACAGCAATTCGCCTTCTTCGACGCTGGCGCCCTTGCGCAGCGGAGGGGAGATCACGGTGGCGGAGGTTTCGGCGCGCACTTCGACCTGTCGCACCGCGCGGGTCTGACCGCGCAGGACAACCGCGCTGTCGATGACGCGGGCCTCGGATTTCACCGCAACCACGCCGATGCTTTTGCCTGCATCCGCAACCAGCTGGGCTCCGGGGTCGGTCGTGGTGGTCTCTGTTGCCGTCTGTGCCTGCGCAGCGGCATCTGCGCTTTCCCCTCGGGCAAAGGCCATCAGCGCATCGCGCTCGAAAACGGCCAGATAAAGGCCGCTGACAACAAGAGATGCGGTTATCATCGGAATCAAGCGCATAGGGTGCCTTTAGCCTTATATTTGTCTGTTCAAAGACCCGAAACCGGGCAGAGTCTCTGACCATATAGTTCATTTTCGCACTAAACTAACCAGTTCAATTTACTTTTTTTGACCGTCGTCGGCAATTGTGCCCGGAAATGCCTGTTAGCGACCACTTGGCTTGGATTGGCAGGCAAGGTAAGAGGGGGCAAATGAGCGGGAGAAGACGCACTCATGAGCGATACTGACAGTTTCATCGACGAGGTTACCGAAGAAGTCCGCCGGGACCGCATGTTCTTCATGCTCAAGCGCTATGGCTGGATTGCGGTGCTGGTAATCCTGGCGATTGTCGGGGGGGCGTCCTGGCGCGAGTACTCCAAGGCGCAGGCCCGTGCCGAAGCGCAGGCGCTTGGCGATAGCATACTGACGGCTCTGGAGCAGGATGATGCCTCGGATCGGGCCAATGATCTTGGCGGGATTGTTGCAGATGCGGCAGGCAGCCAGGCGATCCTGGGGCTGATTCAGGCCGCATCTCTGGTTGAGGCCGGTCGCGTCGATGACGCGGTGGCAAAGCTGAACGCGGTTGCCGTTCTGGGGGATGTGCCGCAGGTCTATCGCCAGATCGCAACCTTCAAGGCCCTGCTGCTGCAAGGGGACAGCCTGTCGGCCGCCGATCGCCGTCTGCAATTCGAAGCGCTGGCAACGCCGGGTGGCCCGCTGCGTCTGCTGGCCGAAGAACAGCTGGCCCTGATCGAGGTCTCGCAGGGGGATGCGGCAGCGGCGATTACCCGCCTTCAGGCCATTATTGATGACTCCGAAGCCAGCACGGACTTGCAACAACGTGCAAGCCAAGTGATTGTAGCCCTTGGGGGAACGCCCTCTCTGGGGGGCGCGACCAACGGATAAGCGCGACCAGGTCACGCGAAACAATGTCAAATTGAGCAAGGCAGGGCAGGACCAATGAACTCCAAGACATCCAAACCCCGTTTGGCGATGGCCCTTCTGAGCGGGAGCCTGCTGTTTGCTCTGGCCGCCTGCGAGGAGCCCGAACAGATCCTGCAGGGCGTGCGCGAAGATATCCGCTCGGATCAAGTTGGGGGCGCATTCGAAAATCAGGCGCGCCCGATTCGCCTGGCGGCTGCCACGAACAACGCCACCTGGCCGCAGACCCCCGGGTCGGCGGCATTCCGCACCGCGAATCCCAGCCTGTCCGCAGCGCCGCAACTTGCCTGGACAGCGTCCATTGGCGAAGGCGACGGGCGCCGTCAGCGTATCACCGCGGCACCGGTCGTGGCGGACGGGCGGGTTTACACGTTGGATGCCTCTTCGCGCGTGACGGCAACAACCACCAGCGGCCAGCCCGCATGGTCCGCGTCGATCCTGCCTCCGGCGGATTCGGACGGGCAGGCAACCGGCGGCGGCTTGTCCTATGACAATGGAACCGTTTTCGTGTCGTCGGGCTTTGGCGTCCTGACTGCATTCGACGCGGCAACCGGCGCTGAGAAATGGCGTCAGGAACTGGGCTCCACCGGGTCGGGCACTCCGACCGTCAGCGGTGGACTGGTCTATCTTGTTGCAGGTGACGACACCGGTTGGGCGGTGAATGCCGAAACCGGGCGTATCGTGTGGCAGGTCTCGGCCACGCCGAGCGCGTCCAATGTTCTGGGGGCTCCGGCGCCTGTCGTGACGCCCGAGCTGTCTATTTTTGCCTTTGGTTCCGGTGACTTGGTCGCAACCTTCAAGCGGGGCGGCCTGCGGCGCTGGGATGCGTCCGTCGCTGGTCAGCGCGTCGGACGCGCCACATCGCGCATCGTGGATGTCACCGGCAGCCCTGTGGTGGTCGGCAACCGGCTCTACGTGGGCAACCACTCGGGCCGGACCGTGGCGCTGGATACGGACACCGGGGAACGTCTCTGGACGCTGAAGGAAGGTGCGGTTGGTCAAGTCTGGCCTGCCGGGGACAGCCTGTTTTCGGTCACCGACCTGAGCGAGCTGACCCGCATCGACGCCTCTGACGGATCGCTGATCTGGAAGGTGAAACTGCCCGGGTTCCTGAAAGACAAGCCGCGCAAGCGGGGCGCCATCGTTGCCCATTATGGCCCGATCCTGGCCGGTGGTCAGCTGGTGCTGGCGTCCAACGACGGGCTGATCCGCTTCTACAATCCCGAGGACGGCAGCCTGATCCGCACCATCGAGGTGTCGGGCGGTGCATCGGCCGCCCCGGTTGTGGCAGGCGGTACGCTGTACATCGTGTCTTCGAAAGGCGTATTGCACGCTTTCCGTTGACGCCGGGATGCGCTATGAGGCGCGCCTGAGTTTTCGAAAGTAGGTCATCATGTCCTTCACCCTCGCGATTGTGGGGCGCCCCAACGTAGGCAAATCCACGCTGTTCAACCGTCTTGTCGGCAAAAAGCTGGCGCTGGTCGATGACCAGCCCGGCGTGACACGGGACCTGCGTGAGGGGGAAGCGCGCCTTGGGGACCTGCGGTTCACCGTGGTCGATACCGCCGGTCTGGAAGACGCGACCGACGATTCCCTTCAGGGCCGTATGCGGCGCCTGACCGAACGGGCCGTCGACATGGCCGATATCTGCCTGTTCATGATCGACGCCCGCACCGGCGTGACCCCGGTGGATGAGGTCTTCGCCGATATCCTGCGCAAGAAATCCGCCCATGTGATCCTGGCCGCCAACAAGGGCGAAGGCTCGGCCGCGGATGCGGGTGTGCTGGAAGCCTATGGGCTGGGCCTTGGCGAGCCGATCCGCCTGTCGGCCGAACATGGCGAAGGTCTGAACGATCTCTATTCGCAGCTGCTGCCCCTGTCGGAAGCGTTCGAGGCGCGCGCCGCCGAACATGCACCGGAAACGGATGTGGAGCTGGACGAGGATGCGGACGAAGACGAAACCCGCACCCCGGTGCCAACGGCGGCCAAACCGCTGCAGGTGGCCGTGGTCGGTCGTCCGAATGCCGGAAAATCGACGCTGATCAACAAGATCCTTGGCGAAGACCGGCTGCTGACCGGACCCGAAGCGGGCATCACGCGGGACGCCATTTCGCTGCGGATGGACTGGGGCGGCACACCCATGCGGATCTTCGACACCGCCGGTATGCGCAAGAAGGCCAAGGTGCAGGAGAAGCTGGAAAAGCTGTCTGTCTCCGATGGTCTGCGCGCGGTCAAATTTGCCGAGGTCGTGGTGGTGCTGCTGGACGCGGCCATTCCCTTTGAACAGCAGGATCTGCGCATCGCGGATCTGGCGGAACGCGAAGGTCGGGCCGTGGTTGTCGCGGTCAACAAATGGGACGTCGAAGACAGCAAGCAGGAGAAACTGCGGGATCTGAAAGAGGCGTTCGAACGGCTGCTGCCGCAGCTGCGCGGTGCGCCGCTGATCACCGTCTCAGCCAAGACCGGACGCGGGCTGGACCGGCTGCATGACGCGATCATGCGTGCCTATGATGTCTGGAACCGTCGGGTGCCCACAGCCGCGCTGAACCGCTGGCTGACGGGAATGCTGGAACAGCATCCGCCCCCGGCGCCGCAGGGCAAGCGCATCAAGCTGCGTTACATGACACAGGCCAAATCGCGCCCGCCCGGGTTCGTGGTCATGTGCAGCCATCCCGACAAGATGCCCGACAGCTACCGCCGGTATCTGGTCAATGGCCTGCGTCAGGACTTTGACATGCCGGGCACGCCGATCCGCCTGACGCTGCGGTCACAGAGCGACAAGAACCCCTACAAGGGCAAGAAGAAGTCGACCCCGTCGCGTCTGCGCAAGCACCTGGACAAGCCGCCTCATCGCTGAGGCGGGACAATTCGGAAGCGACGTAAAGTTTTCACCGCGAAAGGCTTGTCTTTCGCGGCCCAGTCCCCATCCTTTCAACCAAAGCTTGCGTGAACACTTGCGCTGAACTATTTGAAAGACAAGGCCATATACTTCCGCCGGGGACAGGGGGACGACACGTGGATCTGCGAACATATACGCGTCAATACACGCAAAAAGACAACGGGCTGGCGTCCCTGAGCTACTTCGGGACCTTCGCGGTGTATTTCGCGTCGCTGGCCGTTGCCATCATGAATGTCGAGCTTTGGCCGGTGCTGACCGTTGCGGGCCTGATCCATGCGTTTTCAGCCGTGCGTCTGTATGTCTTGCAGCATGACTGCGGCCATCATTCGCTGTTTGAAACCCGCGCGCAGAATGAAATGGCCGGGCACGTCCTGTCGCCCTTCACCTTTGCCCCGTTCGAGGTGATGAAGCAGAACCACAACCTGCATCACGCCGGGGTTGGCAATCTGGAACATCGTGAGACGGGTGAAATCCACACCATGACCCTGCGGGAATGGGGGCAGGCGGGGCTCTGGCAGCGCGTGCAGTACCGGCTCTATCGCAACCCCTTCGTGCTGATCCCGCTGGGCGCACTGTTCACCTATTTCATTCGCTACCGCTGGCCCAAGAACACCACGCGCTTCGGAGTGCGGGGCGTGCTGCTGCACAATGTTGCCATCCTGGCCTATCTGGGGGCGCTTTACGCCATCGCCGGATCCACGGGTGTGCTGGTCTGGCTGGCCTTTTCGCTGCTGGGCGGAATGATCGGGGTGTTCCTGGTCTATCTGCAGCACAATTTCGAAGACACCTATTGGGATCGGCGTCCTGACCTGGATCCTCAGGTTGCGGCGATCCAGGGATCCTCCTGTCTGGATTTCGGCTGGTTCTTCGATATGGCCGTGGCCAATATCACGCTGCATGACATCCACCACTACAACGCCCGTATCCCGTCCTATCGGCTGCGCCAATGCCATCACAACATGCCGCCGGAAATGGCGCTGCGTCGGATCGGATTTGTCGAAGCGGTGCGGGCGCTGAACCTCAAGCTCTGGGACGAAGACCAGAAGCGGCTGGTGCCCTTCCCCTGAGGGCAGGTCGGTGCGTTTCTTCGTATATTTTTTGTATATACAAGAGATGTGCCATTGAGTAGAGTTCCTGAAAAGCGCCGCCCGCTGCCCGTTCGGGCTGAGGCGCGGATGACCGTGTTTAGTGCAAAGGAGATAACATGACCCCGGTGGTGAAATTGCGTGGTGTTGGCCAATCATTGGAAAAGGCCCTGCGCGAGAATGGGATCGAAACGATCGAGGCGCTGGCGAGCGTAGATCTCAAAAGCCTTGTCGCCATCGCGGGAATTGGACAGCTGCGTGGGCCCAAGCTGATTGCAGCAGCCAAAGCGCATCTGGCGGCGGCTGGCGCCCAGCCGGTCAAACGCCCGGCGCCTGCGCGCAAACCGGCCACGACCAAGCCGGCGGTCCCCAAACCAGCGGCCCCCAAGGCGGCCAAACCTGCTCCGGCAGCACCTGCCGCCAAGCCCGAGAAGAAAGCGCCGTCCGCCAAGAAACCTGCCAAACCTGCGCCAGAAAAGGCCGAAGCCCCGGTTGCTGCGCCGCTCAGCCCGCTGCAGCTGGCCAAGGAGAAGGCCGCCAAAGCCAAGGCCGAGGCCGAGCTTCTGGCCCGCAAGCAGGCCAAGGCCAAGGCCAAGGCGGACAAGGCGGCTCAGGTTGCCGATGAACTGGCCAAGGCCTTTGCCAAGGCCAAGGAGAAGGCCAAGACCAAGGCCAAGAAAGCCAAGCTGACGGCGAAGAAGGCAATTGCCAAGGAAAAGGCCCGCGAACAGGCGATCCTGTCCGGCAAGAAGGTCGAAAAGCCGAAGAAATCCAAAACCGGAAAATCAAAGAAATCGAAGAAGTCGAAATCCTGACCGGGTTCCGAGGACTGAAACGAAAACAGGCGCGAAGCATCCTTCGCGCCTGTTTCTGTTTCGTCAGGGGGCTGGCTCAGACCAGCAGCCCCTCTGCGCTCAGCGTGGTCTTGCCGCCCAGGTAGGGGGCCAGAACCTCGGGCAGCGTGACAGAGCCGTCTTCGTTCTGGCCGTTTTCCAGAACCGCGATCAGGCAGCGCCCCACCGCCAGGCCCGAGCCGTTCAGCGTGTGCACATAGTCGGGCTTGCCGCCATCGGCAGGCTTGAAGCGGGCGTTCATCCGGCGGGCCTGGAACGCACCACAGACCGACACGGACGAGATCTCGCGATAGGTGTTCTGACCGGGCAGCCACACTTCGATGTCATGGGTGCGCCGCGCGCCAAAGCCCATGTCACCGGTGCACAGCACCACGGTGCGATAGGGCAGGCCCAGTTTCTCCAGGATGCCTTGGGCGCATTCGGTCATACGGTCCAGCTCGGCCCGGCTGTGATCGGGGTGGGTGATCGAAACCATCTCGACCTTCTCGAACTGGTGCTGCCGCAGCATCCCCGAGGTGTCGCGACCGGCGCTGCCCGCCTCAGAACGGAAACACAGCGAATGCGAGGTCATGCGCACCGGCAGATCCGCCTCGGCCAGCATCTCGCCATTGGCGGTGTTGGTCAGGGTCACTTCCGAGGTCGGGATCAGCCACCAGCCATTGGTGGTCTGATAGCTGTCCTCGCCGAATTTCGGCAGCTGGCCGGTGCCATACATCATCTCTTCGCGCACCATCACCGGGCCGTTAACCTCGGTCAGGCCGTTTTCGGTGGTGTGGGTGTCCAGCATGAACTGGGCCAGCGCCCGGTGCACGCGCGCCACGTGGCCGCGCATCATCACAAAGCGCGATCCGGACAGCTTGGCGCCCATTTCGAAGTCCAGACCTTTGGCCGAGGCCAGCTCGTAATGTTCTTTCGGCGCAAAGGAAAACTCGCCCGGGGTGCCCCAGCGGCGGATTTCGACGTTGTCGTTTTCGTCCTCGCCCAGCGGCACATCCTCGAACGCCAGGTTCGGGATGACTTCCAGAGCGGCGGTCAGCTGGGCGTCCAGCTCCTTGGCTTCGGCCTGCATGGTGGCGGTTTCGGCCTTCTTGTCGGCCACTTCGGCGCGCAGACGCTCGAACTCGGCCTCATCGCCCTTGGCCTTGGCCGCGCCGATGGCTTTGGCGGCCTTGTTCTGCTCGGCCTGTGCGGTTTCGGCGGCCAGGATCTTGGCCCGGCGCGCTTCGTCCAGTGCCAGGATCGACGACGAGACCGGCGCGTCCCCACGGCGCGCTACGGCGGCGTCAAAGGCGGCAGGGTTCTCGCGGATCGCGCGGATATCATGCATGTCGATATGCTCCTTGGCACTAGAGGTTTCATGTTGAATCAGTGGCCCCAGCGTATGCCGCAGAGTTTCGGCAAGGAAAAGCCGCAAACGCGGCACCGCGCTGCTTTCAGGCGAGAGTGGGACAATTCGGTCGCTGGATGGCTCAGTCCCAGGTGGGTGGGTTTGCAGGCAGAGAGAAGGGGCGGGCCTGTGGACAAGTCTGTGGGCGCGGCAGGGGGGGGCTTGGACCGGGCTGCGACAAAGGCCGCCGCGCCCTTGCAAACCCCCCGACCAGCGCATAGGTTCCCGGCCAAACCGGCGCGCCCAGGCGCTGTCTTGAACAGAAGGAATATCCCATGGAAGGTGGCGCACTCGCCCAGTTTCTCCCGCTCATTCTGATCTTCGCGATCATGTACTTCCTGCTGATCCGTCCGCAGCAGAAAAAGGTCAAGGAACATCAGGCGATGGTCGACGCGCTGCGCCGTGGGGATCAGGTTGTGACCCAGGGTGGTCTGATCGGCAAGGTGACCAACGTCAAGGAAGACGGCGAAGTCCAGGTCGAGATCGCCGAAGGTGTCAAGGTGCGCGTGGTCAAGGCAACCATCGCCCAGGTCATGAACAAGACCGAGCCGGCAGCCTGAGCCGCGTCTGACATCTTATTGAAAAGGCAGGGCAATGCTGCAAATTGATCTGTGGAAGCGGGTCCTGATCTGGCTGGTCTGTGCGACCGGCCTGATCCTGGCTCTGCCGAACGGGTTCTATACCCGGGTTGAACAATCCAATGACGCCGTCGCGGCGATCGAACTGGGCGCGGACACGCCCGCCAATCAGGAGCTGGCCGCACAATGGCCGGGCTTTATGCCGTCGGGGCTGGTCAATCTTGGCCTGGACCTGCGGGGCGGTGCGCATCTGCTGGCCGAGGTCCAGGTCTCGGACGTCTATGAGCAGCGCATGGATGCCATGTGGCCCGAGATTCGCGATGCCCTGCGTCCCGAGCGGGCCACGGTGGGCACCTTCCGCCGTCAGCCGGGGCCCGAGGACCAGATTCGCCTGCGCCTGTCCAAGCCTGAGGGCATGTCCCGCGCGATGGAAATCGTGCGCGGTCTGGCCAGCCCGATCCAGAGCCTGAGTGGCACCGGGTCGACGGACATCGTGGTGTCCTCGGACGGTGACATCCTGATCGTGGAATTGAGCGAGGCCGAGAAGCTGGCCTCTGACGACCGCACGGTGCGGCAGGCGCTGGAAATCGTGCGCCGCCGGATTGACGAAGTGGGCACCCGCGAACCGACCATCCAGCGTCAGGGCGCCGACCGGATCCTGATCCAGGTGCCCGGCATCGGCAGCGCGTCCGAGCTGAAGGACATCATCGGCACCACCGCGCGCCTGACCTTCAACCCGGTTGTGGGCCGCGGCTCTGACCCGGATGCTGCCCCCGGTGTGGGTAACAAGGTGATCCCCTCCATTGATGAGCCGGGCACCTATTACACCATCGAAGCCGCCGCCGTCGTGACCGGCGAAGAGCTGGTCGATGCGCAGCCGTCCTTTGATCAGAACGGACGCCCAGCGGTGAACTTCCGGTTCAACACCTCCGGGGCGCGCAAGTTCGGGGATTATACCGCCGAAAACATCGGCAGCCCCTTTGCCATCGTGCTGGATGATGAAGTCATCAGCGCGCCGGTGATCCAGTCCCATATTCCCGGCGGTTCCGGCATCATCACCGGCCGCTTCACCGTCGAAGACAGCACCGAGCTTGCGGTTCTGCTGCGCGCCGGTGCGCTGCCTGCCGAGCTGACCTTCCTGGAAGAGCGGACCATCGGTCCGGAACTGGGACAGGACAGCATCGACGCGGGCAAGGTGGCAACTGCCGTGGCCTTCATCGCGGTGCTGGTCTTCATGGGGCTGAGCTATGGTCTGTTCGGCCTGTTCGCCAATGTGGCGCTGATCCTGAACATCGCGCTCATCTTCGGGCTGCTCAGCCTGATCGGTGCAACCCTGACCCTACCGGGGATCGCCGGGATCGTGCTGACCGTGGGTATGGCGGTGGACGCCAACGTGCTGGTGTTCGAGCGGATCCGCGAAGAGCTAAAAACCGCCAAGGGTCCGGCGCGCGCTATCGAGCGCGGCTATGAAAAGGCGCTGAGCGCCATTCTGGATGCCAACATCACGACCTTCATCACGGCCGTGATCCTGTTTGCCATGGGCTCCGGCCCGGTGCGTGGCTTTGCCATCACGCTGGGGCTGGGCATCATCACCTCTGTCTTCACCGCGATCTTCGTGACGCGGGTGATGATCGTGATGTGGTTCGAAAAACGTCGTCCGAAGACGATCGAGGTGTAAGATGCGACTGAGACTTGTTCCCAAGGAAACTTCCTTCGACTTCTTCAGCAAATGGAAAGTCTGGCTGGGTGTGTCGGCCCTGCTGATCGTGGTTGGTCTGGCCTCCTTTGCCATCCAGGGTCTGAACTTCGGTATCGACTTCCGGGGCGGTACCACCATTCGGACCGAAAGCACCCAACCGGTGGATGTGGGCACCTACCGTGGCGCCATCGAACCCCTTGGGCTGGGTGACGTGTCGATCACCGAAGTGTTCGATCCGACGTTCGATGCCGACCAGCATGTCACCATGATCCGCATTCAGGCGCAGGAAGGCGCAGAATCCATCACGGCAGATGTGATTGCATCCGTCGAAGACGCGCTGCGCTCCGTTGTGCCGGATATCAAGTTCGTGTCGGTTGAATCCGTCGGGCCCAAAGTGTCGGGTGAGCTGGTCAAGACCGCCGTTATCGCGGTGGTGCTGGCGATCGGGGCGGTGCTTGTCTACATCTGGCTGCGGTTCGAATGGCAGTTTGCGCTGGGGGCGGTTGCGGCACTGGTGCATGACGTCGCGCTGACCATCGGCATCTTTTCGGAACTGCAGATCAAGTTCGATCTGGCCATCATCGCGGCGCTTTTGACCATCGTGGGCTATTCGCTGAACGATACCGTGGTTGTCTTTGACCGGGTGCGTGAGAACCTGCGCAAATACAAGAAGATGTCGCTGGCCGAGGTTCTGAACCTGTCGATCAACGAAACACTCAGCCGGACAGTGATGACCTCTGTCACCACGCTGCTGGCGCTGGTGTCGCTGTTCGCTCTGGGCGGGGACGTGATCCGTGGTTTCGTTTTCGCAATGATCTGGGGCGTGATCGTGGGGACCTATTCGTCGATCTTCGTGGCCTCGACCATCCTGCTGTGGCTGGGGGTCAAGCGCGACTGGTCGAAGCCGTCCAACACCTCGGGCAACCAATTCGCAAACATCGATGCCTGACGCCCTGTTGCAGGCGCTCCAGACCCCCGGTCTGGTGTGGATGATGATCACCATCGGAGCCGCGGGTCTTGTCCGCGGCTTCACCGGTTTCGGGACCGCGATGATCTTTGTGCCGGTTGGAACGCAGTTTCTGCCGACGGCGGATGTGGTGTTCCTGATGGCCATCACCGGGGTGTTTTCCACCGCGGCCCTGTTTCCCTCGGCCTGGCGCGAGGCGGACAAGGCCGAAGTCAGCGCGCTGGCCATTGCCGCTGGTATCGCGGTGCCCGTTGGTCTGTGGATCATGGCGCAGCTGGACACGCTGACCCTGCGCTGGATCGCGGCCGGGGTCATCGGCGTCACGCTGGCGGCCGTGGCTACCGGATGGCGCTGGCAGGGCAATCTGGGCTGGCCGGGCCGTTTTGGTATCGGCGGTGCCGCGGGGACGGTCGGGGGCATGACCGGGCTGACCGGCCCCGTCGTGATCATCTTCTATCTGGCAAACGCCCGCGATGTGGCGAAGGTCCGGGCCAACACCATCGTCTTTCTGGCCGCGCTGGACGCGGTGATTGTCACCAATCTGGTCTTTGGCGGCATGGCGAATGCCAGCACCCTGTGGGCGGCGCTGCTGCTGACCGGGCCGTATCTGGTCACCACCTTGATCGGAAAGGCTTTGTTTGACCCGAATTTGGAGAGGCTGTATCGCGTTGCCTCATATACCGTGATCACGGTGGCGGTTCTGGCCGGCCTGCCGATCCTGGACTGAGGAGGTCCCATGAAGCTGACGGAAGTGAACTATAGCGATGCCTTGCCGGTAGATGGCTATGGCGAAGGGTTTTTCCGGATCGGCGGAGAGGTTTTTCAGGGCTCCGTCTTGACCAGTGTCAAAGGCACGGTTCCCTGGGGCGGGTATGACGACCCGGCGCCGCTGATGGCGCTGGCTGACCAGATTGATGTGCTGTTCATCGGGACCGGGGCGGAGATCGCCCATATTCCGGCAGCCCTGCGCTCTACCCTGGAAGGGGCTGGGGTCGGGGTTGAGGTGATGAATTCGCCCGCGGCCTGCCGCACGTACAATGTATTGCTGTCGGAAGGACGGCGGATTGCATTGGCGGTGCTGCCGGTCTGATCTCGCCACGACGTGAAACAAGGGCAAGGGACCGGGATGAGCCTGAGCGTTACTGACTTATCAATCGCCCGAGGCGGTATTCCGGTTCTGGAGGGGCTGTCGTTCCGTCTGGTTCCGGGACAGGCGTTGATCCTGCGCGGCCCCAACGGGATCGGCAAGACAACCCTGTTGCGGACGATTTCCGGGCTGCAACCGCCGGTGTCCGGACAGGTCGACGGGGCCGAGGATCAGATTGCCTATGCCGGCCATTCGGACGGTATCAAACCCACGCTGACAGTGACCGAGAACCTGAAGTTCTGGGCCTCCGTCTTCGGTGCCGGGGCCATCGACAAGGCGCTGGCCGCCTATGAGCTGGAAACGCTGGCCGATCGCGCCGCCGGAGCGCTCTCTGCCGGTCAGAAGCGGCGGTTGGGGCTGTCGCGCCTGCTGGTCACCGGGCGGCCGATCTGGGTTCTGGATGAACCCACGGTGTCTCTGGACGTGCGCGCGGTCGAGATGTTTGCCAATGCCGTGCGCGGACATCTTGCCACAGGAGGCAGCGCCATCATCGCAACCCATATTGAGCTGGGACTTGATGGAGAAACGCTGGATGTGGGACCGTACCGGGCCAAGCCGCCCGAACCCGATGACTTTGACGGAGGTTTCCTGTGATTGCCTTGTTGATGCGCGATCTGAAACTGGCGTTTCGGGCAGGGGGCGGTTTTGGCCTGGGGTTGGCGTTCTTCCTGATCGTCACGATCATGGTGCCGTTTTCGGTGGGGCCGCAGTCGGATCTGCTGTCCAAGATTGCCCCCGGCGTTCTGTGGTTGGGCGCGCTTCTGGCCTGTCTGCTGTCGCTGGACCGGCTGCTGGCGCTGGACTGGGAGGACGGATCGCTGGACCTGCTGGCCACCGCGCCACTGCCGCTGGAATCGACTGTGACCATCAAATCCCTGGCGCATTGGCTGACCACGGGCCTGCCGCTGGTTCTGGCGGCGCCGGTGCTGGGCGTGCTGTTGAACCTGCCCGCTGCGGGCTATCTGTGGCTGGTGGTGTCGCTGGTTCTGGGCACGCCTGCGCTGTCGGTCATCGGCACCTTCGGCGCGGCGCTGACCGTGGGGCTGAAGCGGGGCGGGCTGCTGCTGTCGCTGCTGGTCCTGCCGCTTTATGTTCCGACGCTGATCTTCGGCGCCGAAGTGGCGCGCCGCGGTGCCATCGGAATGGAAACACAAACGCCGTTGATGATGCTTGCGGGTATCACGGCGGCCAGCATCGCGTTGCTGCCCTTTGCCAGCGCCGCAGTTTTGCGGGTGAACCTGCGCTGATGTGAATTGAGACAAACCCAAGGAAGAGCTAGATACCCGTTATGTCATTCTGGGAATACGCCAATCCAAAGAAGTTCCTGGCCACCACGGAACGCTTCATGCCATTCCTGTGGATCACCTCCGGGGCCTGTCTGGCCGTTGGGCTGATCTGGGGCTTTTTCTTCACGCCTGACGACTATCGTCAGGGGTCGACCGTCAAGATCATCTATCTGCATGTGCCCGCCGCGCTGATGGCGATCAACTGCTGGTTCATGATGCTGATCACCTCATTGGTCTGGCTGGTGCGTCGCCACCATGTCAGCGCGCTGGCGGCCCGTGCCGCGGCCCCCATTGGTGCGGTAATGACAGTGATCGCGCTGGTCACCGGTGCCATCTGGGGCCAGCCCATGTGGGGCACCTGGTGGGAGTGGGATCCGCGCCTGACCTCCTTCCTGATCCTGTTCCTGTTTTATCTGGGCTACATGGCCCTGTGGGAAGCCATCGACAATCCGGACACGGCCGCGGATCTGACCTCGGTCTTGTGTTTGGTCGGATCGGTCTTTGCGATCCTCAGCCGTTATGCGGTGAACTTCTGGAACCAGGGGTTGCACCAGGGGGCATCAGTGATGCGCGCAGGCGCGGTGACCGGAACCGACACCACCGAAAAGGTGAGCAACGTGTTCTTCTTTCCGCTGATGGTCTGTATCGCAGGGTTCATCCTGCTGTTCATTGCTCTTGTGTTCTACCGCACCGGGACCGAAATCCGGGCCCGCAGAACACAGGCGCTTCTGGCTCGTGAAAGGGTGGGTGCATGATTCCCGATCTTGGAAAATACGCGGACACGGTCCTGTCGGCCTATGCCGCATCTCTGGTGCTGCTGTTTGCGCTGGTCATCCTGAGCATCCGTCGGGGCCGCAAGGTCCGGGCAGAGATGGAGCAGGTCGAAACACGGATGAAGAACAATGGCTAAGATTTCGCCGCTGATGATCGCCCCGCCTCTGGTGTTTGCCGCCTTCGTGGCGCTGGCCGCCGTGGGCATGTTCCGCGAAGACCCCGAATCCCTGCCGTCGGCGCGTGAGGGACAGCCCGCGCCCCCGATGGCCCTGAGCGAGTTTCCGGGCAAGGCGCCCTTTACCGACGCCAGCCTGCGTGACGGTGAGGTCAAGCTGGTCAACTTCTGGGCCAGCTGGTGCGCGCCCTGCCGGGTGGAACATCCCAACCTGGAAGCGCTGGCCAAGGAAGGGATCCCGATCTACGGCATCAACTACAAGGACCAGCTGGGCAATGCGGATGCCTTCCTGCGAGAGCTGGGGGATCCCTATGCCGGTCTGGCCCGCGACGAGCAGGGCCGTACCGGCCTGGACTGGGGTGTCTATGGCGTGCCCGAGACCTACGTGATTGATGGCGACGGCACCATTCTGCTGCGCTTTGCCGGTCCGGTGACCCAGCGGGTGATTGAAAAGACCCTGCGCCCGGCGATGGAAAAAGCAGCGGGCGGCTCCTGAGCCTAGCCGAAGATCGACAGATCCAGCTCCAGCCCGGTTCCCAGCCAGATGGCATGATCCCGGTGATCTTCCAGATGTTTGCCCGTTTCAGGATGGGCAAACACGATCAGCCCGTCGCGATTGAGCGCAAGCCAGGGCAGCAGTTGTGTAAACTGTTCGGGTGAGGCGCCCAGCTGGCAGGACCAGCGCGGGTGCGGCCCGACATTGCGTTGATGAACTCGTCCCATGACCACGCCGAACCGCTGCGCGGCCTGTTCGCAGAGCGCAGTTGCCTGATCCACGGTGTCGGCGTCAAAGTAGACATGGGCGTGATAGCCGGTGATGGTGTCGATCTGTTTCATGACCTGAATCTGTCATCGCGGGCGCGGTCTGCCAAGTCGCCGTCTTCGAACAGATCCTGTGCAGAATTGGGCCTGTTTCCGCTAACTTGCAAAATTCCGGTGCCAAAGCGTAGGCTGGGTCCCATCTCCGTTCCCCGCAGATGTGCGGGTGGTGTGTGTTGAACGGATGGGGGGAAACAGATGAAACCATTGAACAAAGCTGTCTTGGCTCTGGTCGCGGGCCTGATGATGCAGGCCGGTGGTGCCTGGGCCGGATCCTGCGGCGCCAGCGAATGTTGGGGTGCAGTTGGCGTCGGACCCGGCGGGGCCTGGGGTTATTCGCATTCCTGGCACAGTGAGGCCGAAGCGATCGACGCGGCTCATGAAGGGTGCGAATGGGACTGCACCGACATGTTCAGCTTCTACAACGGATGCGCCGCAATCGCGCTGACCCCGGACCAGCAGTATTATGGCCGGGGCTTCGGCTGGACGCGCAGCGACGCCGAAGCCGAAGCCTATGCCGCGTGCTCATCCTTTGGCACCGGCTGTGCGATCCGGGTCTGGGCCTGCTCGAAGTGACCGGCTCAGCTTGACGGGGCGGCCCGCGTCCGGGTCAGCATCCAGCCGCCCAGAGCGATGGCGGCGCATCCTGCCCAGGTGCTGGCCGAGGGATGCTCATTGAACGCGACCAACCCAAGCAGCGCGGCGAAGATCAGCCATGTGTAGTCCAGCGGCGCCACCACCGACAGGGGGGCCATGCGGTAGCCCCGGATGGTGCAGTATTGCCCCAGAACGCTGAGCGGTCCCAGAGCCAGGGCAAAGCCCATGTCCTTGGCCGTGACCTGTTGCCATTGCAACGTGGCCGGAACCAGCATCAGGCAGACCCCGAAGCAGGTGACATACAGCATGACGGTGCGAGCGGTCTCCTGCCGGCCAAGGGTGCTGATCAGCAGGCCCTCGGTCGCCATAAGCAGCGCGCTGAGGAGCGCGATGAGGGCAGGAAGGAGAACCAGACCGGTCTGAAACGCGCCTTTGCCGATCACCACGATACCGGCCCCCAGGAGGGACAGGGCCACGGCGACAATCTGATTGCCGCGCATCGTTTCGCGCAGCACGACCGCCCCAAGCAGCGTTGCGATCACGCCGGACAACATCCCGATGGCGGTCGCGTCGATCAGCGGCATCCGGGTGGAGGCCCATGTGATCGCCACCGCCGCCCCGCAGCCGCAGATGGCCCGGGCCAGATGGGACAGGGGGCGCTGGCTGCGGTGCTGTCGAAACCCGCCATGCCGCAGCACCAGCAGGGCAATCACCGGCAATGCCCCCAGATAGCGCAAAAGCGTCAGCTGGAAGACTCCCAAGGCCCCGCTGGTCAGCTTGCCCGCGGCAAAGATCACTGTCCAGATCAGGGTGCTCAGCAGAACCCAGAGCACAGCATGCAGGTGGGGGGTGGGTGATGACATCTGGACCTCCTGTTTCGACAGGGACTCCCTATCGAAGTGCGGGCGTTGTAAACAAACGAGGAAAATTCTCTTTGGATGAGAAAAACTGATGCAAGTGTCCGACCGAATTTCCCTGAATGCCCTCCGCATCTTTGTGGTCGCGGCCGACTGCGGCAGCTTCAAGCTGGCCGCGTCGCGGTTGGGGGTGACGCCCGGTGCGATCAGCCGTCAGGTGCAGAACCTTGAGGCAGCTCTGGGATGTGTGCTGTTTGATCGGGCCAACAATGCGATCCGCCTGACCGAGGCCGGGGATCAGCTGTTGCGCGATGCCGCACCGGGGCTCCGGATCCTTTCCCGCGCGGTGGAGCAGGCCGTCAATGCCGAACAGCAGGTGACGGTTTCGGTCTCGACCACCTTGGCCGCACTGTGGCTGGTGCCGATGCTGGAGCGGTTCCGCAGCAGATGGCCCGATATCAAGGTCCGTATCGACACCAGCAGCCCTGAGCCGGACATGAGCCGTAGCTGGGACCTTGCGGTTCAATATGTCCCGGAAGAGGCTGCACAGCCGGATCAGGAGGTCCTGCTGGAGGATCGCTGCCGTCCCTATCTGTCACCGGCCCTTTTGGCGACGCTGGAAGCGGGATGGACATTGTCCGATGTTCCCGCACTTCAATGTGCCGAGGGCAACTGGGACTGGAAGCTCTGGCTGAACAAGGCCGGATTGTCCGGAACTTGCCTGTCCTTTGCGGGCCATTTCGATCTGGACCATGTGGCGCTGCGGGCGGCGATTGCCGGAATGGGCATGGTTCTGGCGTCGGAATTCATCGTCCGCGACGACGTGCGGGCAGGGCGGCTGATTGCCTTGCCCGATACGCCCGACATCGTGGTAGGGCATTATGTGCTGAAAACCAATGAACCCGCCTCAGCACCAGCGCGCCGGTTCGCGCGCTGGCTCCGCTCTCTCGATTAGGCAGGGTCCTTGCGGGATCAGGACTTTGCCAGATTGCGCAGCACGTAGTGCAGCACGCCACCGTGTTCGATGTATTCGATCTCGGGCGCGGTATCGATGCGGCAGCGCAGGATGATGTTCTTAACGGTCCCGTCGCCCATGGTGATCGAACAGGGCACTTCCTGAAGCGGTTCGATGGTGTCCAGCCCAGTGATCGACACGGTTTCCTCGCCCGTCAGGCCCAGCGATTTGCGGGTGTCGCCGCCGGTGAATTCAAACGGGATCACGCCCATGCCCACCAGGTTCGACCGGTGGATACGCTCGAAGCTTTCGGCGATCACCGCCTTCACGCCCAAGAGCGCGGTGCCCTTGGCCGCCCAGTCGCGCGACGATCCGGCGCCGTATTGTTCGCCACCGAACACCACCAGCGGCGTGCCATTGGCCTGATGCGCCATCGAGGCCTCATAGATCGAGGTCTGTTGCCCATCCGGCCCCTTGGTATAGCCGCCCTCGACGGGAGAGCCATCGGGTTTTGACAGCATCTCGTTCTTGATGCGGATGTTGGCAAAGGTGCCGCGCATCATAACCTCGTGATTGCCCCGGCGCGATCCGTAGGAATTGAACTCGCGCGGCTGCACCTGACGGTCGAGCAGATACTGACCGGCCGGTGAGGACGCGGCAAAGGACCCTGCGGGAGAGATATGGTCGGTCGTCACCATGTCACCCAGCACGGCGAGCACTTTGGCCCCTTCGATGTTTTCGATGGTTCCCGGTTCCGGCCCCATGCCCTGGAAATAGGGCGGGTTCTGGATGTAGGTGGACTGCGGCGGCCAGTCATAGGTTTCCGCATCGGTGGTTTCGACACTGCGCCATTTGTCGTCGCCCTTGAACACATCGGCGTATTTCGAGCGGAACGCCTCGCGCGTGACGGTCTGTTCGACCAGTTCGGCGATCTCACTGGTCGAGGGCCAGATGTCTTTCAGGTAGACGTCATTACCATCCTTGTCCTGCGCGATGGGGTCGCTGGACAGGTCAATATCCATTGTGCCCGCCAGCGCATAGGCCACGACCAGCGGCGGGGACGCCAGGTAGTTGGCGCGCACGTCCGGGCTGATGCGGCCTTCGAAATTGCGGTTGCCGGACAGGACGCTGACCGCGACCAGATCCCCTTCGGCAATGGCTTCGGAGAGTTCGGCCTGGATGGGGCCGGAATTGCCGATGCAGGTGGTGCAGCCATAGCCCACCAGGTTGAACCCGATCTTGTCCAGATCCTCCTGCAGGCCTGCAGCCTCCAGGTAATGCGAGACGACCTGGGATCCTGGCGCCAGTGAGGTCTTGACCCAGGGTTTGCGGTCCAGACCCAAAGCGGCGGCCTTGCGCGCGACCAGGCCCGCGCCGATCATCACGTAAGGATTGGACGTGTTGGTGCAGGAGGTGATGGAGGCGATGACGACCTTGCCGGACACCATCGTGTAATCCTCGCCCTTCACGGCGACTTCCTTGCCCATCGGACGTTTGAAGGTCTCGGCCATTTCGCGGTTAAAGGCCGCTTTGGCGTCGGTCAGGGCGACGAAGTCCTGCGGGCGTTTGGGGCCGGAGATGGCGGGGACGATGGTCCCCATGTCGAGGCTGAGCGTGTCGGTATAGATCGGCGCGTAATCCGCATCGCGCCACAACCCGTTGGCCTTGGCATAGGCTTCGACCAGCGCCAGGCGATCCTCATCCCGGCCGGTGTTGCGCATGTAGCGGATGGTTTCGCCGTCGATGGGGAAGAAGCCGCAGGTGGCACCGTATTCAGGCGCCATGTTGGCGATGGTGGCGCGGTCGGCAAGTGGCAACTGGTCAAGGCCCGCGCCGTAGAATTCGACGAATTTGCCCACCACGCCTTTTTCGCGCAGCATTTCGACCACTTTCAGCACCAGATCGGTGCCGGTGGTGCCCTCGACCATCTCTCCGGTTAGTTCGAACCCGATCACCTCGGGGATCAGCATCGAGATCGGCTGGCCCAGCATGGCGGCCTCGGCCTCGATCCCGCCGACGCCCCAGCCCAGCACCGCGACGCCGTTGACCATGGTGGTGTGGCTGTCGGTTCCGACCAGCGTATCGGGGTAGGCGATCTCATCACCGTTCTGGTCGGTGTCGGTCCAGACAGTTTGCGCCAGGTATTCCAGGTTCACCTGATGGCAGATGCCGGTGCCGGGGGGGACAACGCGAAAGTTGTCAAAGGCGCTCTGGCCCCATTTCAGGAACTGATACCGCTCCATGTTGCGCTCATATTCGCGGTCGACATTCATCTGGAAGGCGCGCGGGTTGCCGAATTCGTCGATCATCACCGAATGGTCGATGACCAGATCGACCGGCACCAGCGGATTGATCTTGGACGCGGATCCTTTCAGAGCCACGATTCCGTCGCGCATGGCGGCCAGATCCACAACAGCCGGAACGCCGGTGAAATCCTGCATCAGCACGCGGGCCGGGCGATAGGCGATCTCACGCGGGTTCTTGCCGCCGTTTGCGCCCCATTCGGCAAAGGCGCGGATGTCATCGGTCGAGACGGAGAAATCGCCGTCCTCGAACCGCAGCATGTTTTCCAGCACCACTTTCAGCGCCGCAGGCAGGCGTGAGAAATCGCCAAGCCCGGCCTCACTCGCAGCGGGGATCGAGTAATAGGATATGGTTCGATCGCCGACCGTCAGCGTCCTGCGGGTTCCGGCGTTGTCCTGTCCAACTTGTACCGTCATGAAATATGTCTCCTGGGTGATCCGTGCCGGGGCCGTGAAATCATGCGGCCCGCCTGGGGGGGAAGGCAATCGTTAATGTATGGACGGGGGCAGCCGATGGAAGAGGGGCATCGGACCGGGGCAAATGAAATTGTACCAGGTCCCAAGTTTTGTGGACATCGACCCCCTTGACCCGCTAGACAAGGTCAACCTGTCACAGGCGATCTTCTTGCAACCTGGTACAGCTTGGTATACAGCGGCATACAACGAGCTTGAAGTCGGATCGCCAGTCACTGTTGCGGCCCGGCTTTCAGGCCTTGGTGACATTAACCGTAGGGA
>JALEGX010000044.1 GCA_022763485.1 Paracoccaceae bacterium
AAATTGAATCAGTGACTTCGGCCTCGATCAAGGGTGAGTTTTTCAACAGAATAGGCCGACAGCTGCACTTCGTAAAGTTCGCTCCCTGCACCAAGCTACATATAGATCCAGGATCACCACCCTCAGCTGCTTCCTGAACGCCATCTTAGGTTTGGGCCCTCTGGTCCTTTCACTAATAGCCTCTCCCAAGAACCCATCCCAGATCCTATCTACCAGGTCCTTCACCTCGGGATGATCTGACCATCTATGAACGTCTATGGGTCTTGAGTGCCAAGGGTTAATACTCAGGGTCATGCTCGGGCCTCTGTCGGGGAGTTCTGCTTAGGGGTCTTGGATTGGGATATCCCTACCAAGGTTCTCTATTCTGGTTCTTCTCTTCTCTCTAAGTTATCTTATCCATTACTTATACCTATTAATGAAGGTAGATACCCTAGGATAAGGGGCCCTCCAAGTGGGGCATAAACGGGGGCATTCTCAGGATCCTTGGGATGCCTGACTGCTTATTCTACTGATCTTGAAGAAGATGGCTGGGGTGGCAGGATTCGAACCTGCGGTACGCGGTACCAAAAACCGTTGCCTTACCACTTGGCTACACCCCAACGGTGAGCGCGTATTTAGGCCGCCTTTCGGATGGGCGCAAGAGGCTTTTTGGAAAAAAGTTCACTTCCTAGAACTTATCCACAAGAAGCTGAAAATCGGGGTGAAATTCGGGGGTGGGGAGGCCGTCGGACCCCGGTCCAGGTCCTTGCATAAGTTTGTTTGCCAAACTGAAACCGCGAAAGGCGCTTGTGATTTCAAGGGGTAAGGTCGTGTCTGCCTGTTGAGGGCGGTGTCGCCGCCCGCCGGACCGCAAGGACCGGGCGTGTTTGTGGCCTGACGGGTGTTCCGCGACGTTCTACTGGGCGGACGGTCTGGTTTCGCTAGGCTGACTATCAGAGACGAGGAGGGCCCTACGATGAAAGCGCTGCGTACGCCGGATGACCGGTTTCAGGATCTGCCAGACTATCCCTTTGCTCCGAACTGGCTGGAGGTGGATGATACCGAGGGCGGGAGCTTGCGGGTGCATTATCTGGACGAGGGTCCGGCCGAGGCCGACCCGGTTCTCTGTCTGCATGGGGAGCCGACGTGGTCCTATCTCTACCGTCACATGATCCCGGTGTTCACCGCCGCCGGGCATCGGGTTGTTGCGCCGGATCTGGTGGGGTTCGGGAAGTCGGACAAGCCGGCGGAACGGTCGGACTATACCTATCAGCGGCATGTCGACTGGCTGACCTCTGTCATCGTGCAACTGGACCTGCGCAATATCACGCTGGTCTGTCAGGACTGGGGGGGCCTGTTGGGCTTGCGCCTCTGGGCGGAGCATCCAGAGCGGTTTGCCCGCGTGGTTGTTGCGAACACCGCTCTCCCCACCGGGGATCAGCCGATGGGGGCGGCCTTTGAAGGCTGGCGTCAGTTCAGCCAGGAGACACCGGAATTCCGCACCGGGCGGATCGTTTACGGCGGTACGGTCAGCAAGCTGACAGAGGCGGAAGTTGCCGCCTATGATGCGCCGTTTCCGGACGACAGCTATCAGGCGGGCGCGCGACAGTTTCCCGTTCTGGTGCCGGACACGCCCGACAATCCCGCGTCGGAGCCGAACCGCGCAGCCTGGGCACGGCTGAAAACGCTCGACACCCCGGTGCTGACGGCATTCGGGGCTGAGGACAAGATCATGGCCGGGGTCGACCGGGTGTTCCAGAAGCTTCCCGGGGCGCAGGGGCAGCCCCATACGATCCTGCCGGCCGCGGGGCATTTCCTGCAGGAAGATGTGGGGCCCGAGCTGGCGCAGCTGACCTGCGATTTCATCGCGCGGACCTCTGCCTGATCAGGGATCAGGCGCCGTCGGGAACAAACCGATAGGTCGAGCCTGCGCGTTCTGCCCGTCCGATCCCGCCACCGGGAAGGTGATAGCCAATAAGCTGCATCTTCTCGGCAACCGCGCGGTCCAGAATGCTCTGGCGGGTCTGAGCGGCCAGCGGGCGATCCTGATCCGAGCCCGACTGCCAGTCCGGGCGCTCGAAAGCCACGTGGTGATTTCCGATCGCGTCGCCCAGCACCAGCACGGAATCGCTGCCCGAGCGCAGTTCGAACGACATATGCCCGGGCGTGTGCCCCGGTGTCATATGCGCGGCGACGCCAGGCAGGATTTCCTGGCCATCGTCAAACAGGACAATGTTTTCTTCCAGCACTTCCATGCGGCGGCGCGCACCCACGGCCATGGTGGTGCGCTCGGATTGAATGGTGTTGGTCGTCTCCGGATCGAACCAATACTCCCATTCCTGCTGCCCCATCATGTGCTGGGCCTCATAGAAGGTGGGATCGTCAAATTCATCCAGCACGCCCCACAGGTGGTCCGGGTGGCAATGGGTGAACACAACATGGGTGATGTCCTCCGGGGCAAGACCCAGACCCTCCAGCGCGTCGACCAGCTCGCCTGCGCTGTCCTGGAAGCCGGCCCCGGCGCCGACATCAAAGAGCACCGTGTTGGTTCCGTCCTGCAACAGCGTGACATTGCATTCGGGCGTCAGCGCCGCGCCGGTCAGGTCATGAGATTGCAGGATCGGGGCCAGCTCTGCTTTCGGCATGGGGCCGAAGATGAAATCGGGCGGCAGCGTCAGGTGACCATCCGACAGCGTCTGGATGCGCATCTGCCCCACAGAGAGCTCGGTCGAGGCCCAGAGGCGCGGTGGGGTCAGCGCCAGCCCCAGGCCCGCGCCTGAAGTGGCCAGAAACTTCCGACGTGTAACGGTCATGACAATCCTCGCTCTTGCATAACCAATAATCACATCTGAATGTATGAAATTCAAGCAAGGACTGCGTACCCGCGCAGAGCTGACATCAGCCAAGCAAAAGGCCGGGCAGGGGCCCGGCCTTCGCGGCGTTTCATCCAGAAAGCAAAGTCTTTACTGGCGGCTCTGAACCTTCCACTGACCGCCTTCGACGATGGAGATGACGATATCGTCAGCGCCCCGGTGGTCATCGGCGGAATAGGAGATCTGCGAGTCGGTCAGCCCGTCATAGTAGTTCAGGCTTTCCATGCCCTTGATGAAGCTCTCATGGGTCAGATCGGGACCTGCTGCTTCCAGAGCGCGCACCAGAGTTTCGGCTGCGGAATAGCCCAGCATGGCGAAGCCGCTGGCAGGCTGGTCGAACTTGGCCTTGTAGTCGGCGATGAACTTGGCCGGGACCTCTTCGGTTGCGCGGGAGTTCAGGTCAACCCAGCCAGCCGCCGCGTAGAGCCCCTCGGTGACACCACCGGGAACCGCTGCGACCACGCCCAGGAAACCGGCCGAAGTGTTCAGGAACTTGACGTCGGTCCAGCCCAGTTTCTTGGCGGTGCCGACCACGGTGATCCCCTGGCGCACACCCAGCGCCATGGTGATGACATCGCAGCCTGCGGCCTTCAGCTTGGTCAGCGAACCAACAAAATCCAGCTCGTCCGGCTTGTGCGTGGTCTCACCCGCAAAGCTCAGGCCCAGCCCTTCGGTCACATCCTTGGTGCTTTCGGCGATTTCCTTGCCGAAGTCAGACGGGATGTACATGGTGCAGACTTCTTTTGCGTCGAATTCACCAGCCAGATATTTCACCCCGGCCTGGACCTGGTCCCAATAACTGGAGAAGCCGATGAACTTGTTGTCGATCGGGTCCTGCAGCATCTGACGCGCGGCCGACAGGGGGCCGACATTCGGGATGCCCTTGGGATCCAGCAGCTTGAAGCCCGCGATGTTCATCGGCGTGCCCAGCGACAACAGCATGGCAAAGGCTTTGTCCTTGTTCAGGAGCTTGTTGTAGCCCTGCATCGCGCGCGGGATCTGATAGCCGTTGTCTTCGACGACAAAGCGGATCTGGCGCCCGTGGATGCCACCATTTGCGTTGACCTCATCGAACAGCATGTTGGCGCCGTTCACCGCCGGCACGCCCACTGCGGCAAAGATCCCGCTGAGGTCATTCACCGACCCGATCACCACCTCGGTGTCGCTGACGCCCTGGGTTCCGGCCTGTGCCATGCCCCCCATGCCAACGGCCATGGCTGCGGCCAGCAGCGCGGATGTCACTTTTTTCATGCAATTGTCCTCCCTTGGATCTTTGCGGCGCGGTTTCTGACCCGCACGTCAATACATCTCGTCAATCAGCGCCTTGTGCTTCTTTTCCACAAAGCCGCGCTTCAGCTTCATGGTTGCAGTCAGTTCCTCGTCTTCGGCCGTCAGCAGCACGTTGATGAGGCGGAAATCCTTGATCTGCTCGACGCGGGCGAACTCGCCGTTTACCGCGTCGACCTCCTTGCGGATCAGGTCGACCACCTCTTGTGCAGCACAGAGCGAAGCGAAGTCACTGAATGGTATCTTATGGTCCTGCGCGAATTTTTCCACGTTTTCCTGATCGATCATGATCAGACATGTCAGGTATTTGCGCTGATCCCCGATCACCACCGCGTCCGAGATATAGTGGCTGAACTTCAACCGGCTTTCGATTTCCGCCGGGGTGATGTTCTTGCCGCCTGCGGTGATGATGATGTCCTTGATCCGGCCGGTGATCGTCAGGAACCCGTCGTCATCCAGACGCCCGACATCCCCGGTGCGCAACCAGCCATCATCGGTGAAGGTTTCGGCAGTCTTCTCATTGTTGCGCCAGTAGCCCTGGAAATTGTTGGCGCCGAAGGTCTGGATTTCGCCGTCGGGGGCGATGCGGATCTGCACCCCTTCGATGGCCTTGCCGACGGTGCCGGGCTTGTTGATGTCCAGCGTGTTGATGGTCGACAGCCCGGTGTTTTCGGTCATGCCGTAACCTTCGACCAGCGGCACACCAATCGACCAGTACCATTTCAGCAGTTCCGGAGAGATCGGCGCCGCACCAGTGCCGCCCCGGCGCATCTTGTCCATGCCAAGCATCCGGCGCAGGTTGCGCAGAACGGCAAAATCCCAGAATGCGAAGTTTGCAGCCACCCCGCCGGGGACGGGTTTTCCCTGCATCACATAGTCGGCGCGCTTGCCTCCGGCCTTGACCGCCTGTGCAAAGGCCCAGCGACCAATCGGCGTGGCCTCCTGTGCCAGCACCAGCACGCGGGAATAGATCTTCTCCCAGACGCGCGGCACGGCAAAGAAGGTGGAGGGCGACACCTCCTGCATGTTGTCAAAGACGGTTTCCGGGCTTTCGGCAAAATTCACCGTGCTGCGGGCCGCCAGCGGGAAATAGACCGACACATTGCGTTCCAGAATGTGACAGAGCGGCAGGAAGCACAGCTGCTCATCATCCTTGTAGACGGCCAGCCCGCGGGCCCCGGATTCGATGGTGCCCAGCACGTTTTCGTTGCAGATCATCGCACCCTTGGGCATCCCGGTGGTGCCCGAGGTATAGATCAGCAGCGCGGTGTCTTCAGGCCGCGACTTGGCGATCTCGGCCTCGAATACGCCGTGGTTTTCGGCCTCATAGGCGCGACCGGTGTCATAGAGTTCATCCACGAAGACGCATTTGTCATGACGCAGGTCATGCAGCCCTTCGCGGTCCAGAATGATCACCTTCGTGAGCCCCGGAACCTGGTCCTGGATCTCCAGATACTTGTCCAGCTGTTCGTCGTTTTCGACAAACAGGAACCGGCTGTCGCTGTCATTGATCAGATAGGCCAGCTGAGAGGCGGAATCGGTCGTGTAGACGCCCGACGCGATGCCGCCGACCCCCTGAATGCCCATGTCGGCATAGAGCCATTCGCGACAGTCCTCCGACAGGATGGAGACCACTTCGCCGCGTTGCAGCCCAAGCGCCTTTAGGCCAAGCCCGATCCATTTTGCGTGGTCCCAATAGTCCCGCCAGGAATAGCTTTTCCAGATACCGAAGTCTTTTTCCCGGTGGGCGGTGCGGGTGCCAAGGGTTTCACAGCGCTGGGCGAACAGTTTGACGATCGTGTCGCAACCGTCGACCGTCAGCGGACGTTGTCCGGGTGTGGCGTTATAGGTCACGCCGTCGATCTGAACCGTGGGTTGGGTGTGCATGTTCATCTGATACTCCCCCTTATCGCCAGGTTTTCTTGCGTTTCCAGCGCCGTTCGCCGCGCTGGCTTTCTTCCTGGTGTCCCAGATAGAAGGACTGGATGTCCTCACTGGCCATCAGGCGTTCGGCGCTGCCTTCCATCACGATGCGACCGATCTCCATCACGTAGCCGAAATGCGCCGTATCCAGGGCGATCCGGGCGTTCTGTTCGACCAGCATCATGGTGACGCTCTCTTCGGTGTTCAGGCGCTTCAGGATGCCAAAGATCTCCTGCACCAGCAGCGGGGACAGGCCCAGGCTGGGTTCATCCAGCAGCATGATCTTGGGGCGCAGCATCAGGCCGCGGCCAATCGCCAGCATCTGCTGCTGCCCGCCGGACAGGGTGCCTGCTTCCTGGTTCCTGCGCTCGGCAAGGATCGGAAAATACTCGAACACAAGCTGGCGATCCTTTTCGATCTCCGCCTTGTCGTTGCGGGTATAGGCCCCCAGGTTCAGGTTCTCTTCCACTGTCAGCAGGGGAAACACCTCACGCCCTTCCGGGACATGCACGATGCCGTCCTGAACCACGCGATGCGGTTCACGCCCCTGTATTTCCGTGCCGTTGAAGGTGATCTTGCCCTTCTCCGGATCCATGATCCCCGAGATGGTTTTCAGCAGCGTCGACTTGCCGGCACCATTGGCACCCAGAACTGTCACGATCTGCCCTTTTTCAACCTTCAGGGACACCCCCCGGATGGCCATGATAGGGCCATAGAAGCTTTCCAGGTTGTTAATTTCCAGAACAGTTTCCGCCATCGTCACACTCCTGCGCCCAGGTAGGCTTCGATCACGGCCGGGTCCGACTGGACCTCGGCGGGGGTGCCTTCGGCCAGCTTCGCGCCATCGGCCAGTGCAAGCACCCTGTCGGACACGCCGGACACAAGTCCCATGTCATGTTCAACCATCAAAACGGTGATCCCCATCTGTTTGCGGATGTCGTCGATCCACCAGCGCATGTCCTGGGTTTCCTCGACGCTCAGGCCCGAGGCCGGTTCGTCCAGCAACAGCAGCCGGGGGCCGGAGGCCAGCGCGCGGCCAAGTTCGACAACCTTGCGGACGCCGTAGGGCAGCCCGGCAATCATCTTGTTGCGGTAGGGCTGTAGGTCCAGGAAATCGATGACCTCTTCGACCGCCTCGCGATGGCGGCGTTCTTCCCGGCGGACACGCGGGGTAAAGAACATCTGATCCAATAGAGTGGACTTGCGGTGGCGATGTCGCCCGACCAGAAGGTTCTGCAGGACCGTGGCATGGTCGAACAGTTCGATGTTCTGAAAGGTGCGTGCGATCCCCAGATCTGCAACCTCATCGGCGTTGCGGTCCAGCAGGTTCTGCCCATCAAAGTTGAACGTGCCCGCATAGGGTTCGTAGAAGCGCGAAATCAGGTTGAACACCGTGGATTTGCCCGCACCGTTCGGTCCGACGATGGCATAGACTTCGCCCTCATCCACCGAAAAGCTCAGGTCGTTCACGGCGACCACGCCACCAAATTTCAGAGTCGCATTTTCGATTTTCAGCAAGCTCATCTCAGGCGCTCCGTCTTCAGATAGGATTTCTGACGCTTGAACATGTCCTTGCGCGCGAAGGGGAACAGCTCGAACCAGGTTCGGATCTTCAGCCAGCGGCCATAGATCCCCATGGGTTCGAACAGGATAAACAGGATCAGGATCAGCCCGAAGACACCAGTTTCAAGGCCGGGAATGGCGACGCCGCCGCTGCTGACCATGTCCTTTGCGATAGAAAGGGCCTGCGGCAGGAACGCCACCACAACCGCGCCGAAGAACGCGCCGTGGATCGAGCCCAGACCACCAATCACGATCATCATCAGCAGGGTGATCGAGATCACCAGCGAGAATGTCTCGTTGTTGAACGTGCCCGCATAGTAGCCCATCAGAGCGCCCGACCAGCCGGTGATCATGCAGCTCAGCCCGAATGCCATGCCTTTGGTCCGGGCAATGTGGACGCCCATGGCCGTGGCAGACACCTCACTGTCACGCACCGCCGCAAAGGCGCGGCCCAGCGGCGAGCGCAACAGGTTGCGGTAGAACAGGGTACAGATGATGGTGACGGCCAGGACCAGGTAATAGAACCGGGTTGGCATCGACCAGCGCTCGATTTCGAACCCGAAGATGGTGATCATTTCGGGGAACTTACCCGACACGCCACCCGTCCAGGGCTCCAGCAGGACGATGATGTCATCGGCCAGGATCGACAGGGCAATGGTTGCAATCGCCAGATAAATCCCATGCAGGCGCAGCACCGGAATGGCGATTACAACGCCGACCAGCCCGGTGATGATCCCGGCAAGGGGAAAGGCCACGATAAAGGGCAGGCCCATCTCGATGAGGATCGTGTTGGTATAGCAGCCAACCGCCAGAAAGGCCGCGTGCCCAAGGCTGGCTTGGCCGGTCTGACCGGTCAGCAGCATCAGTCCCAGACCGGCAATGGCCCAGATCAGCACGTTGGTGACTTCGCCAAGGTAGAACTCGTCGATCAGGTAGGGCAGGCCGAAGGCGATGAGCAGCAGCACGGCATAGACCGAGAAGGACCAGCGATCCGGAAACAGTCGAATGTCATGCTCGTAAGAGGTCTTGAAATGAATACGCATCGGTTCAGACCTTCTTGACCCGGACCTGGCTGAACAGCCCGTGCGGACGGAAGATCAGCACGGCCAGCAGCAGCGCATAGGGGGCAATCTGTGAATACCCGGCTGCCAGGAAACGGGCGGCGAAGGGCTCGATCACACCGACAATCAGACCACCGGCCAGAGCGCCCGGAAGCGATCCGAAGCCACCGATCACGGCGGCGGCGAAGGCCTTGATCCCAAGCAGGCCAGCGTTCGGGTCAATCGCACCCTTGGAGGCAAAGAGGATACCGGCCACGGCAGCAACCGCGCCCGACAGACCCCAGATCAGCCCCTGAACCCGCTTGACCGGGATCCCCATGTAATAGGCGGCCATCTGGTTCTGCGAGGCCGCCTGCATCGCCAGACCCAGCTTGGTGCGCTGGAAGAACTGGTACAGCGCAAAAGTCATCAGCACGGTCACGACAATGACCGCAACATCCGCCATGCCCAGGACAACCCCACCCATGCTGACATCACCCAGCGCAAGCGGGCTCTCCAGTGTTTGCGGTTCATGGCCCCAGATCACGCCCGCAACGAAGCGGATCACGAAGCCCAGCGCGATGGTCAGAATGACCACGGCCGTCTGGCTCTGGCCGAACAGGTGGCGCAGGACGAAGAAGTCCAGCAGGTATCCGAGAACCGCCATGATGCCGATGGCCAGCGGTGCCGCGATCCAGAACGGCAAATGCATGTATTCGGCATTGGTCAGGCCGAGAGTGACGAACGCTCCCAGCATCATGAAATCACCCTGGGCGAAATTTACCGCCTCGGTTGCTTTGTAAATCAGCACGAAGCCAAGCGCGATCAGGCCGTAGACACAGCCATTCGCAAGGCCGCTGACGAGCAGCTGCAAAACTTCCAAATTTTCCTCCCTTCCGCCCGTGTTCGAGCGGTCAAACGCCTGTTCGTTGACAGACTTGCGCGCCCTCACTTGGTGGTTTCCGACCGGCTTCCCCTCCAGCCTGGAACCAAGGCGTCACAAACAGACTAGCGAGTATGTTTTTCACCTGTCAATCCGCGCGACCCAGCGTCAGAAGGGCAAAAAAACGGCGTAGCAACCGCAGTTTGCGGTGTTCAAATGGAGGGTCGCGCCTCGCAAAGCTGTGATTGCCTCACGCGGTGACTTTCTGCTAGGGCTGCGGACCAACCCCTAAGTTGACCCGTGCGTAAACATGCTGGAAAAGCTCTCAGCCTCGAAAAGTGAGATCCTTGATGCAGCGGCCTGGTGCTTCATGACACTGGGCTGTGATACGGCGTCGATCGATGATATCGCGCGCCATCTAGGGTCCACTAAGGGGCGGATTTATCACCATTTTCCGTCAAAGGGCGCCTTGCTGAGCGCGGTGCAGCTGCGGGCCGCGCGCTTTACCTATCAGGCGGTGGCGCCTGTGGCGGATGCCTCCGAATCTCCGGATGTCTGTTTGCACCGGATGTCGGAAACCCACGTGATGGAGGTCCTGCGAACGCTGCCCTATCACAAGGTGGTTTTGCAAAGTTATGCGTCGGTCACGCCGAAATCGCCCACCGAAATGGAGCAGGATCTGCTGATCCAGCTGCGTAAAGAGCAGCGATGCTATGCGCAGCTCTTCCTGCGAGTCATCGAAGCCGGCATGGTACAGGGCTGTTTCAAACCGCAGGACGATGCCCGCGTGTCAATGGCAAGTGTCCTGACCCTGCTGAACGCACCGCTGTTCTGGTATCAGATCCGCCCTGATCAATCCGAGAGCTTCGACCGGATGGTGATTGATCAACTGGCAGACATGGCGGTGGCATCCCTGAGGTAACCGCCTGGTGCAGACCGGGTTGAGGGGCGCTGCCCCTCTGCGCCCCTGGCGCATTCACCCCGGAGTTTTTCCGGCGAGATGAATAAAGGAGCGAGTTTGCCCGCTCCTCTTCGTTTCCATTGGTGAGGGCCGGACGGCGCTCAGCCCATCCAACGCCTCACAGGGGCGTTGCTTTCCTCAAGCGCCTGGGTCACCACGTCGATCAGGGTCGGGCCGTCATGAGCGATGGCCTCGCGCAGTACGCGCTCCAGATCGTCGGGGTTTTCGACGCGCCAGGACTTCACACCGTATGCAGCGGCGATGGCCGCATTGTCGGTGCGGTTGAAGTCGACGTTGTAATAGCGCGCGTCCTTGTCGGCGAACTGGCTGGCCTTGATCCAGCCAAAGTTCGAGTTGGAGAAGACGATATAGGTGATCGGCGCGCCAACCCGGCAAACGGTTTCCAGCTCACCCACCGTGAAGCCAAACGAGCCATCCCCCATCAGCGCCACGGTTTTCGAGGTGGGTCGCCCGAACCAGGCGCCAAGTGCCGCCGACAGCGAATAGCCCAGCGCGCCATGCGCACGGTTGGTGATGAAGTGGCGGCCGGGTTTGGGCAGCTGGTAATAGGCCGAGAAGTAGGGACAGCTGGTGCCGGGGTCCGAGACCACAGTGGCATCTTCGGGCAGCGTGTTCATCAGCGCCTGGATCACCCGTTCGGGGCGGATCGGGGCCTCGGACGATTGCGCCAGCTTGTCAAAGATCTCGAACTTGCGCGCCTTCTTTTCTGCAATCGCCGCCGCGCCGCCAAAGGTGTCAGCGCCCTGATCGCGGGCATCCAGCACAGCGTTGACCTCGGCCAGGGCCAGGCGCAGGTCGCCGACCACCGCGACTTCGGTCTGGTAGTTGGCGTTCATCACCATCGGGTCATTGTCGAAATGCACGATGCGGGTGCCGGGTTTGGGGGCCTCCCACCGCGCAGTGGTGGTCGATCCCGCACGCGCGCCCATAAAGACCACCAGATCGGCGGCTTCCATCATCTCCCAGGTTTCATCGGTGCCGCCGTTCGATCCCACCACGCCCAGGCAGTTGGGGTGGGTTTCCGCCAGCGAGCCCTGGCCCGAGATCGAGGTGGCGACCGGGATGTCCAGACGGGTGGCGAGCCGGTCGAGCTCCTCCATTGCGCCCGCAATCACCACGCCGCCGCCGCAGACGATCAGCGGGTTTTTTGCCGACAGGATCGCCTCGACCGCTGCCTGGGCGGCGCCGGGCGCCGGGGCCTGGGGGTATGCCGGATAGCTGTTCGTCGCGCCATCGGCCCAGATATCCGACGGATCCACCGCGTCGTACTGCACGTCATAGGGCAGACCGATATGGGCCGCGCCCGAGCGCCCGGTGGTCATTGCCCGGAACGCCGCGCGCACCATGCGCGGGATGTGGTCGGACCGCTTGATCACCGTGTTCCACTTGGTCAGCGGCGCCATCAACGCCTCCTGATTGACCTCGGTCAGCGGGTATTTCCCATAGGACGCCACCGAGATGTCGGTTGTGATGCCCAGCACCGCGTAGGAGCTTTCCGACGCTTCGATCAGACCCGGTAGGATATAGGTCGCGCCGCCGCCCGAGGGCCCTTCGGCCACACCGACCTTGCCGGTCACACGGGAATAGCCGTCGGCCATATAGGTGGCGCAGCGTTCATCGCGGGTCAGCACATGGGTGATGTTGTGATCCAGCCGCAGCATCGCGTCATAAAACGGCAGCGTGGTGTCGCCGCACAGGCCAAAGATATGCTCGACGCCCTGCGCTTCGAGCATGCGCACCATCGCCTCGGCGCCATTCATCTGGTTTTCCATCCGGGTCTCTCCCCTGATTTACAGCCCGCCACGGGCCTGCGTTCAAAATTGTATACAGCTTAAAATGCAATATTGCGCACGAGTCAATCCCGGTTTATGGTCACCCCAACTCAAGGACGCGAAGGGCGCCCCCGAATGGCGAAATCAGAAAGCAATGTGGACCGGCTCTATGAGGCGCTGCGGCGCATGGCGTCGGATTTCGCCTTTAAGCCGGACGCGCGGATCAACGAAAGCGCGCTGGCCACGCAACTGAACGCCTCGCGCACCCCGATCCGCGAAGCGCTGAACCGGCTGGTGGCCGAGGGCTTCCTGACCTTTCAGTCCGGGCGCGGGTTCTTTTGCCGCTCCCTCTCTCCTGAACTGGTGATGGATCTGTACGAGGCGCGCGTCGCGGTTGAGGTCGAAGCCGTGCGCCTGGCCTGTGAACGTGGTGCAGATGCAGACATTGCCGCCCTGACGGCCGAGTTGGACGAGATTGCGCCGGATTACACCCCGGACGCGGACCCGGAAGCGCTGCTGGCGATGGATGAGCGCTTTCATGGACAACTCGCCGCGCTTTCGGGCAATGGGGAACTCACCCGGATGCTGGCCAATCTCAACGACCGGATCCGTTACATCCGCCTGATCGACCTGAAACGCCTGCGCGAGACGGCCAATGACGGGCAGACCATGGTATCGGCACATCGCAAGATCCTGGACGCCATCGCAACGCGGGACTGCGACGCCGCCACGGCGCAGATGCGCGCCCATATCGAACGGCGCCGCGAAGGCGCCACCCAGGCGGTGCGTGACGCCTATGCCCAACTCTATGTCCCTGAATTCTGAGAGGTTTCCACCCATGTCCACCTTCAGCGGCGGCAAGACTGTTTTCGGAGCCTCGGTCGGTATCCTGATGCTGGAAACTCGGTTTCCCCGCATCCCCGGTGACATGGGCAATGCGCTGACCTGGCCCTTTCCGGTGCATTACCGCGTGGTGCGCGGCGCCTCGCCAGACAAGGTGGTGCGCGGTAATCCAAAAGAGCTGCTGGATGTATTCATCGAGGCCGGCAAGGATCTGGTTGCCACCGGCGCGGACGGGATCACCACCAATTGCGGCTTCCTGGCGCTGGTTCAGGATGAGTTGCGCGCGGCACTCGGCGTGCCGGTCGCGACGTCGTCGCTGATGCAGGTGCCGTTGGTACAGGCGATGCTGCCGCCGGGGAAGAAGGCGGTCGTTCTGACGATCTCCAAGGCGACCCTGACCGAGGCGCATTTGCGCGCCGCCAATGTGCCCGCGGGCACGCCTGTTTACGGGACCGATGCGGGCCGCGTCTTTACCCGCGACATCCTGGGTGACGCGGCAGAGATCGACTTTGCCGCCTGCCGTCAGGACATGCTGGATGCAGCGGATCAGATCTTGGCGAATGAGCCGGACGCGGGCGCCATCGTGCTGGAGTGCACCAACATGGTTCCCTACGCCGCCGATGTGCGCAAGCGCACCGGGCTGCCGGTCTATTCCATCGAAAGCTTTGTCACCTGGTTCCAGGCCGGGCTTATGCCCCGCCGCTTCCCTCTGGAATTGGATGATCCGCGCTGAGGCGGGGTTCAGTCCAGCAGGCGCTCGGCCCCGGCGACACAGAAATCCAGCAGCATCTTGCGGTGTTGCTGGAACCTGATGCTGCGCTCTCCGGCCAGCGCGTCGATCCGCCAGCTTGAGGTGATCTGCGCCAGCAGAGCCGAGACGGTGTAGACCAACGTGGCCGCGGCAAGGGCGCGGGACCGGTCAGGTTTCAACGCAACCAGCTCATCCACGAACTTCTGAGCAGCGGGGTCGAAGCAGACCTCCGCCAAGGTGCGCCAGCGATCGTCAGCGGAGACATAGGCCACCAGCCGGGCATAGGCCCGCCATTGCGGTCCGCCCTCCTGCGAGAGGGTGAGCAGGGGATCCACAAAACACCGCAACACATCGGCGACAGTCAGGTCACCTTTGGCTTTCATCTGCTCCAGCGCGTCGACGCGGCGCTGCGACAGTTCGCCGGCGCGACGCCCGACGGTGTAGTGAAAGAGGGCAATCTTGTTGCCGCCATGATGTGACACCAACCCAACGTGAACGTCCGCTTCTGTCGCGATGTCGCGCATCGACGTGCCGTCATATCCGCGCGCGGCAAACAGCCGTTCTGCTGCATCCACAATGCGGGTGCGGGTCTCCAACGAGCGTGCAGATGGCGCACGCAGCCTTGTTTCATTGGGTTTCAGGGGCATGTGACGCGTCCCGCTTGCCTTGTTTTGAACGTATGTCCAATATACACATATGTGAGGGGGACACAATGAGCGGAACAGAACAGCAGATCGCCTTGATCGGTGCAGGGCCCATGGGCTTGGCAATGGCCAAGGTCATGACGGAACAAAACATATCGTTTCAAGGGTTTGAGCTGCATGACGATGTGGGTGGGCTGTGGGATATCGATGGCCCCAAGTCGACGATGTATGAAACCGCGCATCTGATTTCGTCAAAGCGCATGACGGAGTTCGCGGATTTTCCGATGAGCGATGATGTGGCAGAATACCCTTCGCACCGTGATCTGAAACACTACTTCTGCGCCTTCGCAGATCACTTTGATCTGCGCAAATCCTATCACTTCGGAGCCAACGTGACGGCGGTTGAGCCTTTGGGCGGTGACGGCGAGGGATGGGTCGTCCGCTGGACCGATGTGGAAGGACCGAAAGAGCAGGTGTTCGGCGCGGTGATGATTGCCAATGGTACCTTGAGCGAACCCAACCTGCCGGAATTCCCCGGAAGCTTCGAAGGGGAGGTCCTTCATGCCTCCGGCTATCGCTATCCGTCGCAATTCGATGGCAAGCGCGTGCTGGTCGTGGGCGCCGGAAACTCAGGTTGCGACATTGCGGTGGATGCCATTCATCACGGCGCCAGCTGTGACTTGTCGATGCGGCGGGGGTATTACTTTGTGCCGAAATATGTGTTCGGGCGCCCGGCCGATACGATGGGCGGCGCGATCAAACTGCCGATGTGGCTGAAACGCAAGGTGGATGGCCTGATCCTGCGCTGGTTTGTCGGCGACCCGCAGAAATACGGTTTCCCAAAACCCGACTATGCCCTTTATGAAAGCCACCCGGTCGTGAACTCCTTGGTTCTCTATCACGCGGGGCACGGTGATTTGCAGATCCGGCCGGATATTGCGGACATGAATGGCCACACCGTATCCTTCACCGATGGCAGCACCGGGGACTATGACATGATCCTGGCTGCGACCGGGTACAAGCTGCATTATCCGTTTATCGACAAGGCCTTGCTGAACTGGCAAGGCGATGCGCCGCATCTGTTCCTGAACTGTCTGCATCCAGATCGCGATGACCTGTTCGTTCTGGGCATGGTCGAGGCCTCCGGGCTGGGCTGGCAAGGGCGGCATGAACAGGCAGAGATGATTGCCCGCTATATCACTGGCCTGCGTCAGGCCCATCCTGAAGCACGGGCACTGCAAGCCCAGAAGGCGGCAGGGTTTTCGCGTGCCACCGGCGGTATGCAGTATCTGAACCTGCCGCGCATGGCCTATTACGTCGACAAGGCCACCTATCGGGGGGAGGTCACGGGCTGGATCAAACGTTTGTCCAAGCCCTTTGACCGGGGCCAGATCGGCACCAATGTGCAGGAGACGGCAAAGTGACGATCGATGAGATCACGCTGAATTTCAGCCCGTCGTCGCTGATGCTGCTGAATGCCATTCTGGCAATCGTGATGTTTTCTATCGCGATCGACCTGAAGCCGGATGATTTCAAGCGGTTGGGCCGGAACCCCAGGCCCGTGTTGACCGGGTTGCTGTCGCAGTTTGTGGTGCTGCCGGTGCTGACATTTGGTCTTGTGCTGCTGACGCGACCGCAGCCGTCCATTGCACTTGGGCTGATCCTTGTTGCGGCCTGTCCGGGCGGCAATATTTCGAACTTCATTACCCATCGGGCGGGCGGCAATGCGGCCCTGTCGGTGTCCATGACTGCGGTCGCCACGGTTGGCGCGATCTTCGTCACGCCGCTGAACATTGCCTTCTGGGGCGGTCTCTATGGGCCGACGCGGGCGATCCTTCAGGAAACCGCAGTTGATCCCGTGCAGATCGCGATCACCGTCACCCTGATGCTGATCCTGCCCCTGTGCCTTGGGGTTCTACTGAACCTGAAGCGCCCGGATTTGACCGCACGGCTGCGCAGGCCGCTGCAAATCCTGTCCTTCCTGATCTTCGTGGCGTTCATTCTTCTTGCCCTGATGGCGAACTGGTCATTCTTCCTGGGGTATGCCGGTGCGGTTGCCGCTTTGGTGGTGGCACACAACGCGCTGGCGTTGAGTGGGGGATATCTGTCTGCAACCGTCGCTGGACTCTCCCCTTTTGATCGCCGGGCCGTTACCATCGAAACAGGAATACAGAATTCGGGGTTGGGGCTGGTGCTGATATTTGCGTTTTTCGGAGGTCTTGGGGGCATGGCGGTGGTCGCCGCGTTCTGGGGGATCTGGCATGCGATTTCCGGGCTTGGGCTGGCCGCTGTGATGTCCCGCAGCGTTGCCGCGCGTGAGGTCCGCGCATGACCCGAATCCTGATCACCGGGGCCTCCGGTATGATCGGTCAGGCGCTGATTGCCCTGCTGGATCAGGACGATCAGGACCATGTGGTCTTTGCCACCGACTTGCGGTCCCCCCGGCGCACGGGTTCGGCGCGCTGGCTGGCGATGGACGTCACCGGCGGGGATGCCGCGCGGGTCATTGCCGAAACCCGGCCCGAAGTTGTGGTGCACCTGGCTTCCATCGTGACCCCCCCGGCCGGGACCGGGCGTGACTTTGCTTTTGCGGTGGATGTCATCGGTACCCGCAACGTGCTGGAGGCGGCGCTGGCGGCAAATGTCAAACGGCTGGTCGTTACCTCCTCGGGCGCGGCCTACGGGTATCACCCGGACAATCCCGTGCCGCTGCGCGAAAGCGATCCGCTGCGGGGCAATCCCGAATTTGCCTATGCCGACCACAAACGGCAGGTCGAAGACATGCTGGCCACCGCACGTGAGGCCACGCCCCAGTTGGAGCAGGTCATCCTGCGGATTGGCACGGTTCTGGGGGCCGGGACGGAGAACCAGATCACCGCGCTCTTTCACAAGCCGCGCCTGCTGGCGGTCAAAGGGTCAGACAGCCCTTTTGTCTTCATCTGGACACAGGATCTGGCCCGCATTCTGCTGCGCGCAGCGACAGACGGGCCAACGGGGATCTTCAACGTGGCCGGGGACGGGGCGCTGACTGTGACCGAGCTGGCGCAGATGTTGGACAAGCCGGTTCTGACGCTTCCCCCGTGGCTGTTGAAGGCGGCGCTGGCGGTAGGGCGGACGCTGAAGCTCAGCCAATATGGGCCAGAGCAGGTGCGTTTTCTGCAATACCGCCCTGTGCTGGCCAATGACGCGCTGAAACAGGAGTTTGGCTATGAGCCGGAACTGAGCAGCGCCGAAGTTTTCGCCCTGTGGCAGAAGGAGGCCGGACTTTGAAAACCGCAGTCATCTCAGGCGGGGCTGGGGGATTGGGGCGCGCGCTCTCTGCGGCGCTACGCGCACGCGGCTGGCGGGTCTACCTGCTGGACCTGAATGTGGACGGTCTGACGGCCTCCGAGCATGAAATCCCGGTGCAATGTGATCTGACGGATTCTTCGCAACTGACGGACGCGATGGGGCGCATCCTGGAAGAGGCGCCGGAACTGGATCTGGTTGTCTATAACGCCGGGGTTACCCACATCGGGTCTTTTGAAAGTCTGTCCCCCGATACCCACAGAAAAGTGTTCGACATCAATTATTTCGCGGCCGTTGGGCTGGCGCGGGCTTGCCTGATGCCGGTGCGGGCTCGGCAGGGTGTACATCTCGCCATCTCCTCGGTCGCGGGGTTCGCGCCGCTGCATCACCGAACCGCCTATGCGGCGTCGAAACACGCGCTGGAGGGGTTTTTCCGGTCGCTGCGATCCGAAGAGAAACCCTTCGGTGTGGGGGTGCAGATCGCGGCGCCGTCTTTCGTGGCAACAAATTTGGGCAACGCGCAGCAAGGCAGCAACGGCATTGCGCGGCCGGGATCCGCGGCGGATGGGATGGACTATATGACGCCCGAGGCCGCTGCCGCTGCAATCCTGCGCGGGTTGGATAAACGCGCGGCCACCATCCCGGTGGGGCGCGTGGCGCGGGCGTCCTGGTGGATCAACCGGCTGTTTCCGGAAGTGTATCAACGCCTGATGGAGCGCAAGATCGACGGCGCTTGATCCGGCCACGCTGCGCGGTCAGGCGGATTGCTCCACCAGCCGCATAATCGCGGATTTGTCCAGCGCGTCGCGATATCCCAAACAGACCAGACCGACGTCATGGTCTTCGGTGGCATGTGTGACTTCCCAGCGTTTGCCCACGGTGTGGATCCGGGTCATTGCGCCGGATTGGTTGCGCAGATGGCCCTTGGCGCGAATGACCCCGAAGCCGCCGGTTGCGATCTGCTCGGCCAGCCAATCGGTATCGCAGCCCAGATCGGGCGCCAGAACCATCCCTTCGAACAGGCGGTCCGAATGGGACGCCTCGGACCCGCTGCCGGGATTGGGAACGGCCCCCAGAAGCGCTGCGGGATCGACCTGCCCTCTGGTGGCCGGGAGCACGATAGCATTGGGGGCGGCGTCCGCCAGCCAGTCCATCAGCTGATCACGGGATGCGGCGGGCAGCAGGTCCATCTTGTTGGCAACCACGATTTCTGCGTCGGACAATTGCCGGGTGATCGTGTCACCGATGTAATCGTCGCGCGCGCTCTGCTGCACGGTTTCGGCGTCCACCACAACGATCACCCCGTCTGAGCGAAACGCCTCGGACAGCAGCATGGTCGACACGATCGCGCCGGGGATCGCAACGCCCGAGCTTTCCACCAGAATATGTTCGGGCGGCGGGGTCATTTGAGTCAGCCGTTGCAGCGCGCCAATCAGATCATTGCCGAAGGAGCAGCAGATGCAGCCCCCAGCGATGGAGATCAGGCCATCCTCTTCGGCCTCGATCAAGTCCTCATCAATGGCCAGTTCACCGAATTCATTCACCAGAACGGCCAGCCGCAACCCATTGGCCTGGCGCAGCAGATGATTGACCAGCGTGGTCTTGCCCGCGCCCAGATAGCCGCCGATCACCGAAACGGGCAGATGGGTCATCACAGGTCCTCTGCTGCGAAAATGCGCCCGTTTTGCACCGTGCCCCAGACCTTGATGTCCTTCAGCTCGGTCGGGTCCACCTCTGTTGGGTCGTCTTCCAGTACGGCCAGATCCGCTTTCTTGCCAATTTCGATGGATCCGATCTCATGGTCCAGATGCAGCGTGTAGGCCGCGCCGATGGTGATGGCATAAAGGGCCTCTGCCACGCTGATCTTTTCGCCTTCGCCCTGCGTGCGCCCCGACGCGGTGATGCGGTTGACGGCTTCCCAGGCGGTGAACAGCGGCCCCAATGGTGTCACCGGTGCGTCAGAGTGGATCGCCATGGGCACGCCCGAGGCCAGCGCCGTGCGGCAGGCGTTCATGCGCTCCGCCCGCTCTGGCCCCACCGTCAGCCGATAGTGTTCATCGCCCCAATAGAAATGGTGATTGGCAAACAGGTTCACGCACATGTCCATCGCGGCCATCTGGCGGAACTGGGCGGCATCCGCCAACTGGCAATGCTGCAAGGTAAAGCGGTGATCCGGGCTGGGATGTGCCTTGAGCGCAGGTTCCAGCATGTCCAGCGCCATCTGCGTGGCCTGATCGCCATTCGTATGAGTGTGGACCTGTACCCCCGCCGCAAGGGCGCGTTTGTAAAGCTCCAGCATCTGATCCGGAGAGGTGTACCACAGCCCATTGGGCGCGCCATTGTAGTATCCGGGCCAGCGCATTCTCGCGGAAAATCCCTGGATGGAACCATCCGCGACGGCCTTGATCCGGCCCAGCCGCAACTGCTCGGTGGATTGCGACTTCAGCTTGACCACGTAGGTCACGATCTCCTCGGCGCTCATCCCGAAGAAGACACGCAAGGGGACAATGCGGGCCGGGAAATCGGGGCGACCTGTGACCTCCAGCATCATGGCGACGCTGTCGTCCGTCAGCTGCGCGGCCAGATCGGTCGAGGTGGTGACACCGGCGCGTACACAAAGCTTGGCATAGTCGATCAGCCCCCTTTCGTCGCAATCGGTCAAGGCGCGATCAAATCCGACATGCGGTCCCACCGGTGTCATCGCGTCGGGGCCATACAGCTCTCCGGCGGGCAGCCCGTCATCGCCCAGCGGGATGCCGGGGTGATTGACGCCGGGTTTCAGCAGGCCCGCCAGTTCCAGCGCCTTGGTGTTGACGTTCATGATGTGGCCCGACGCGTGCAGGATGCCGATGGGACGGCTGCTGGACACCCGGTCCAGATCGTGCCGCGTCACCCGTCGGTTATCCATGTAGATCGGGTCCAGCGCCCAGCCGCTCAAGGGCGTGGACGGATCTTCCAGCTTACGCTCTTCTTCGGACAGGCGCCCGACAACATCGTCAATACTCTTCAGGCCGCTCCAGACCTTGCCGTCTGGATCCATCCGGTCGAACCAGCCCACATAGACGTTGCGCCAGAGCGTACCCTCCATCGTGTGGGCGTGCCCTTCGACCATGCCCGGCATCAGCACCTTGTCGGCGAAGCGTTCGTCCAGCGTGTAGTCGCCCCAGCCCTCCAGATCCTTCAGCGCCCCGGCCCCCAGGATACGACCATCCCGCACGGCCACATGACTCACAACGGGCTGGTTCGGGTTCATCGTGATGATCTTGCGCGCCGAATAAATCGTGGTGGACATGCGATCCCTCCTTGTTTGAGCCGAGCTTAGGGTGCTTAACTTGGTTGGAAAAATGGATTTAACTGTGGGGTAAGCCCGGATTTATGGGGGAATGTTTCGGATGAACTTCACGCTCAAGCAACTTCGCTATGTGGAAGCCGCAGATCGCCTTGGGTCGATCGCCAATGCGGCGGCAGAGCTGAATATCTCGCAAAGTTCGATCACCGCGGCGATCGATGTGCTGGAAACCGGGCTGGGCTATGACGTGTTCATCCGCACCCCCGCCAAGGGGATCCGGGCGACCGCCTCAGGTCGCGAAGCGCTGACCCTGATCCGGCGGTTCATCCATTCCGCGCATCAGTTTCGCGAAGAGCTGGCCTCGCTTGGCGGGCAGGCACGTGGCACCGTGCGCATCGCCTGTTATGCCACCGCAGCCCCATCGTTTCTGCCCCCGGTGCTGCAGGCGATCACCCGCGACTTTCCCGATGCCTCCATCCAGCTGTTGGAGGGGAACATGGAACGGGTGATGGAGTTTCTGGAAGACGGCGAGGCCGATGTGGCCTTTACCTATGCTGAGCGGGTCGAGGGCCAATATGATTTCATCCCGCTATTTGAGGCGCCGCCATATGCGATTGTAGCGCTGGATGATCCACTGGCGCAGAGCACAGCGATCACGATGCGCGAACTGGCGGACCGGCCGATGGTGATGCTGGATCTGCCCAGTACGCGGGATTATTTCACCTCGATGTTCGAGGCCCTGGGCCTGTCGCCAAACATTGCGCATTCCACCCGTTCATCCGAGATTGTTCGGGCGCTTGTTGCGGGGAATTTCGGGTTTTCGCTGCTCAATATCCGGCCTGTCGACTATCGCGAGGGGGAGTCCCGCTACAAGGTGCTGCCCATTCTGGACGCACCGCACAGCCCGGTTTTCGGGATCGCTTCGGTGGCGGGGTTGGTACAGCCCCGCATGGTTCAATCCTTTGTCTCAAGCTGTATCGGGTTGAAGGAGCAGGGGGCTTTTGACTCCCTGGTGGTGCGGCCGCCGCAGCCCTAACCTCAGAAAAATAGTGGAATGAGGTGCAATTAATCCGTTTTTTAGCGGGGAAATCCTCGGCTAAGCTCGATTCCATAATCAAAAAACAAGACCAAAACCCAACTTGGAGAAGCCCCGTGAAGCATATGTTCAAGGGCCTGATTGCCGCGACTGCCGTCGCGTCTGTTTTGGCCAGCACGACCGCCATGGCCGACGAGCCAGTCCGAGGCGGAACCCTGAAGACACAACTTGGCAACAACCTTCGAACGCTGAATTCCGCAGTGCAATCCGGCATTGTGACGGGGTTCCCGGGCGCACAGCTGTTCGCCTCACCGTTGCGGTATGACGACAGCTGGACACCGCAGCCTTATCTGGCCAAAAGCTGGAACGTCTCCGAAGATGGGCTGAAGGTGACGCTGAACCTAGTGGAAAACGCGGTCTTCCATGATGGTCATCCGATCACGTCTTCCGACATCGCGTTTTCGGTCAAGGTGATCCAGGAAGCACACCCTTTCAAATCGATGTTTGCACCGGTCACGTCGGTGGATACACCGGATGAACATACTGCGGTGCTGAACCTGGCGCACCCGCATCCGGGCCTGATGCTGGCGATGTCCGGGCAGCTGATGTCGATCATCCCGGAACATGTCTATGGCGACGGGCAGGACTTCAAAACCCATCCGCGCAACATCGAAAACGTGGTCGGCTCCGGTCCGTTCAAGCTGACGGAATACAAGAACGGCGAGCACGTCATCCTGGAGCGGTTTGACGACTTCTTCATCGAAGGGCGCCCCTATCTGGACAAGATCGTGATGCGGATCATGCGCGACAGCTCGGCCCGCGCGATTGCTTATGAAAACGGCGAGCTGGACTTCGGCGCCTTCGAAAGTGAGCCGTTGATCATCAACCGCCTGAAGAAGGTGGATCACCTGACTGTCACGCCCAACGGTTATGGTGCAATCGGTGCGCTGGACTGGCTGGCGATCAACACCACCAAGGGTCCGTTGCAGGACAAACGCGTCCGTCAGGCGATTGCCTATGCCATCGACAAGAACTTCATCCAGAAGGCGCTGATGCAGGGTACGACGCTGGACAGCAATACCGGCATCCACCCCGACAGCCCGTTTTACAACGCCGACGTCAACACCTATGGCGTGGATCTGGACAAGGCCAATGCGCTGCTGGACGAGGCCGGTTTCCCGATGAACGGGGGCGAACGCTTTGCCCTGACCATCGACTTCGGCTGGCCGGCCGCCAAACCGCATGTGGAATATGTCCGCGCTGCGCTGAAAAAGGTTGGCATCAATGTCGAGGTGCGCGCCAGCGCCGACTTCCCGACCTGGGCAAAGCGCATGGGCACGATGGACTTCGATCTCAGCTGGGACGCGGTGTTCAACTGGGGGGACCCGTCGATTGGCGTGCACCGCACCTATCTGACTTCCAACATCGCCAAGGGCGTCTGGTCCAACACGCAGGGGTTCTCGAACGCTCGTGTTGATGAGATCCTGGACATGGCCGGGAAGGAGAACGACCCGGAGAAACGCAAGGCGCTCTACATGGAGTTCCAGCAGATCGTGAACGATGAGGTTCCGATCTACTTCGTGCAGACGCTGCCCTATCACACCGTCTACTCGAACAAGGTGATGAACGCGCCGGTCAACGGGATCTGGTCCACGTCGTCGCCGCTCGATCAGGTCTGGCTGAAACAATAAGGCCAGCCTTTCCCAACTGGCCCCGGCGGCGCAGGTCGCCGGGGCATTTTCAAGACGGCGGGGACTATTGTGAATTTTCTACGGGTCACATTGATACGGGTTCTCTACGCCGTATTGCTTCTGATCGCGGTATTGGTGCTGAACTTCTCGATGATGCACATGGCACCGGGCGATGTGGCAGATACAATCGCGCAGGCCGCGGGCGGGATCGACGCAGAGGCGCTTGAACAGATCCGCCAGGAATACGGGCTGGATCAACCCTTTGTGGTTCAGCTGGGCCGCTACATCGGCAACGTGCTGCAGTTCGATCTGGGCTATTCCTTCTTCTACAATGACAAGGTGACGAACCTGATCCTCAGCCGCCTTCCGGCGACCTTGCTGCTGGTGATTTCGGCACAGCTGGTGGCGCTGATCATCGGCGTGATACTGGGTGTTTTTTCGGCCCGGAAACCCAACGGGATCCTCAGCCACTTCGTGACCTTCCTTGCGCTCTTCGGATATTCCGCGCCCGTCTTCTGGACCGGCCTGCTGATGCTGGTGATGTTCTCTCTGATCGTTCCGATCTTCCCGGTTGCGGGGATGCGGGATGTGACGATCGAGGGTGGGTTCTTCGTACAGATGCTGGACATTGCGCGGCATCTGGTGCTGCCGATGGTGACGTTGGCATCGATCTTCCTGGCACTCTATTCCCGCCTGTCGCGCGCCACCATGATGGAGGTGCTGGGCTCGGACTACGTGCGCACCGCCAAGGCCAAGGGGCTGACACAGCGGCAGGTCGTTTACAAACACGCGCTGAAAAATGCGCTTTCTCCGGTGATCACGCTGGCGGGGTTGCAGCTGTCAGCGGTGGTGTCGGGCGCGGTGTTGGTGGAAACCGTGTTTTCCTGGCCGGGGCTTGGCACCCTGGCGTTCCAGTCGATCCTGGCGCGGGACACCCCGCTGATCCTGGGCATTCTGTTCTTCTCGGCCCTTGTGGTGATCGTCGGCAACCTGCTGACGGACTTGGCGCTGAGGCTGGTTGACCCGCGTGTGGGAGGCAAGAGATGAGCAACCCGCAAACCGATCTCGAAACCATCGAGGAAGCCCGTCACCCCTTCGCCGAAGCGTGGGAGATGTTCCGCCTGAACCACGCGGCCCTGGTGGCGTTGGTGATCCTGATCCTGATCGTGATCATGGCCATCATCGGGCCCTCGCTGTACGGTCGTGATCCCTATGACATGGTCTGGGCGCCGTTCACGCGGCCTGGCGAAAACTGGGATTTCATTCTGGGAACCGATTATCTGGGCCGCGATCTGCTGGCGATGATCATCAATGGCACCCGCGTGTCGATCATCATTGGACTGGCGGCGGCCTTCGTTTCGGTTTTCATCGGTGTCACGGTGGGGGCGCTGGCCGGGTTCTATCGCGGCTGGGTCGAAGAGGCGCTGATGCGCTTTACCGAGTTCTTTCAGGTACTTCCCACCTTGCTGTTTTCCATGGTGATCGTGGCGCTGTTCGGGGCCAGCCTGCCGATGATCACACTGGCTATCGGTGTGGTCAGCTGGACCGCGGTTGCCCGGATCACCCGCTCGGAATTCCTGCGCATTCGCGAGCTGGAGTATGTCATGGCCAGCCGCGCCTCCGGGGCGACCAACGCCAAGCTGATGTTCCGGGTGATCCTGCCCAATGCCTTGCCGCCGATCATCGTGCAATCGGCACTGATGGTGGGCTCTGCCATCCTGTTCGAGGCCGGGCTGTCCTTTTTGGGGCTGACCGACCCCAACGTGGTCAGCTGGGGCCAGATCATCGGCTCCAACCGGACCTATTTCCTGGATGCCAGCTTTACCGTCACCATCCCGGGCGTGGCCATCTTTGTCACCGTTCTCTGCATCTCGCTCGTGGGGGACGGGCTGAATGATGCGCTCAACCCGAAACTCAGGGCGCGCTAATGGCTGATCAACCGCTTCTCAAAGTCGAAAACCTGCGGATCGAGCTGGTAACCCGCGCGGGCGTCGCCCCGGTGATCGACAACCTGTCGTTTGAACTGGGACATGGCGAAAACATCAGCTTCGTTGGTGAAAGCGGCTGTGGCAAGTCGATGACCGCGCTGGCGATCATGGGGCTCTTGCCCGAAGGGATCGGGCGCATTGCCTCCGGGTCGATCCTGTTTGACGGTGAGGACCTGACCACTGCCAGCCCCGAGCGTTTGCGTGACATTCGTGGCAATGAAATTTCGATGATCTTTCAGGAGCCGATGACCTCGCTCAACCCGGTCTACACGGTGGGTGAACAGATCGCCGAGGTGTTGCGCGCCCATCAGGGGCTGTCAAAACGCGCCGCCTGGGACATGGCGATCGAGCTTTTGGATGCCGTGCGCATTCCCAATGCCAAGGGACGGGTGTCCGATTATCCGTTCCAGATGTCGGGCGGCCAGCGGCAGCGTGTCATGATCGCCATGGCGTTGGCCTGCAAGCCCAAGATCCTGATCGCGGATGAACCCACAACGGCGCTGGACGTCACCGTGCAAGCGCAGATCTTTGACCTGCTGCGGGATCTGCGGCGGGACACAGGCACATCGATCATCATGATCACCCATGACATGGGCGCGGTGGCGGAAATGGCCGAGCGGATGATCGTGATGTACGCAGGCCGCAATGCCGAGATCGGACCGGTTGAGCAGATCATCGAACATCCGCGCCACCCCTACACCCGCGGGCTGATCTCCTGTGTGCCGCATATCGTGGCCAACCTCACGGCCGAACGTCATGAGCTGACCGAGGTGCCGGGCATCGTGCCGTCGCTCAGGGATTTCGGGCAGAACCGATGCCTTTTTGCGTCGCGATGCGACCGGCGCAGCGATCAGTGTCTGACCGAACGACCGCCAACCCGGGAATTCGAAAACGGCCAGAAGTCCGACTGCTGGCACGCGGAGGAGCTCTGAATGTCCGATACCCCGCTGCTGAAGGTCGAAGACCTGACTGTACGTTTTGCCGTCAAGCGTGGCGGTGGCTTCGGACAGAAACACTACCTCTATGCCGTGGACAACATCAGCTTCGAGGTGAAGAAGGGGGAAACCCTTGCCATCGTTGGCGAAAGCGGATCGGGCAAGACCACGGCCGCGCTGGCGGTTGCGCGTCTGGTGGCGGCCTATCAGGGGCGGGTCGATCTGGGCGGACAGGACATTCTGCAACTGGCGGGCGAAGACCTGCGCCAGATGCGCCGCAGGGTGCAGTTCATCTTTCAGGATCCTTATTCCAGCCTGAACCCCCGGCAACGCGCCGAAGACGTGGTGCGCGAGCCGTTGCTGAGCCTGACCAAGACGCCGGCGGCAGAGCAGCAGGCGATTGTCGATGACCTCTTCGCCCATGTTGGGCTGCGGCCTGAACAGAAGCGCTTGTTTCCGCATCAGTTTTCGGGCGGCCAGAGGCAGCGGATCGGCATTGCACGCGCGCTGTCGACGCAACCGGAGCTGATCATCTGTGATGAACCGGTGTCGGCTCTGGACGTGGCGGTGCAGGCGCAGATCCTCAATCTTCTGCGCCGGTTGCAAGCCGAATACGGGCTGACCTATCTCTTCATCAGCCATGATCTGGGCGTGGTGCAGCACATGTGCGACTCCATTGCGGTGATGTATATGGGCAAGATCGTCGAACATGCTGACCGGCTGAGCCTGTTCAACAATCCGCTGCATCCCTACACGGCGGCGTTGCTGTCGGCGGTGCCCACCGTGGACAAGACGCTGCGCCAGAAGTCACGGCGGATCCTGATCCCGGGCGACCCGCCGGACCCGGTCAACCTGCCCAAAGGCTGCCGTTTCGCCAATCGCTGCCCGGTGGCGCAGGCCCGCTGCCGCGAAGAAGCCCCGGAGCTGAAACAGGTTGCCGAAGAGCATCGGATCGCCTGTCATCTGGTAGATGAAAGCGCACAGTCGCCGCTTTGAACGCGCGGGCGCTGGCACACGTGAACCGGAGGTCTTTTCGATCTTGGAGGTTTGACCTTCCCATGCGCGATGTCGTGGACGGACAAGACAGGCCACCCGAACGCCATCCAACCTGTGCTGACACATTGCGACAGACGAGCGGGAGGCATTGGGGAATGGAACGAGCAGCACGGGTGCGCCAATGAGCGCCGCCATGACACCTGCCGAACGTCTGAACCGGATTTCCGAGGACGCCATGTGCATCGGCTGTGGGCTATGCCAATCCGTGGCCGGCCCCGCAACTGTCCGAATGGAGATCGTGGAGAACGGCTATGAACGTCCTGTGGTTCAGGGGGAGGGGCTGACCCATGAAATGGTCGACCGGATCCTTGATGTCTGTCCCGGCACGCGTGTCGATGGGCTGCCCGAGGGCGAGGTGAATGACAGCACGCAGTCCGATCTGATCTGGGGCGCGTATCAGAACATGGTGCTGGGACATGCGAAAGACCCCGAAGTCCGTCATCGCGGCTCAACCGGCGGGGTGCTGACCGCGCTGGGGATGTACCTGGTGGACAGCGGTGAGGTCGATTTCATCCTGCACGCTCGGGCATCGGAACAGGTGCCGACATTCGGCGAACGGGCGGTGTCCGAAACCGCCGCTGCGGTGTTGGAGGGGGCAGGGTCGCGCTATGGTCCAACCGCCCCTCTGGTCGATGTGCTGGAGCAGCTGGATCGCGGGCGCCCCTTTGCCTTTGTCGGAAAACCTTGCGACATCGCGGCCTTGCGCAATCTGGCGCGCTTGGATGAGCGGGTGAATACGCTGGTCAGATACATGCTGACGCCGGTCTGTGGTGGGTTCATGCCCCCACAGGGCATGTCGCGCTTTCTGGAAAAGGATCTGGGCGTTGATCCGGAGGCGGTGACCGGTTTTCGTTACCGCGGCTTTGGATGCCCCGGACCAACCCGGGTGGAGATGGCCAACGGCGATGTGGTCGAAAAAGCCTATACTGATTTCTGGGGCACGGATGAAAGCATGTGGGTGCTGCCGTTCCGCTGCAAAGTCTGCCCGGATGGCATCGGCGAAGCGGCGGACATTGCGGCCTCCGACACCTGGCCGGGCGGCTCACCGGATCCCGAGACCGAGGGGGATGACCTGGGCACCAATGCCCTGGTGGTGCGCACGCAACGCGGGGCAGAGCTCGTGGCGCGTTCGGTTGCGGCGGGGTATCTGCAAACGACTGACACCGTGGATCCACGCTACATGGACAGCGTCCAACCCCACCAGCGGGCCAAGAAACTGGCCGTTGGGGCCCGGCATGAAGGGCTGAGGGCCGAAGGCAAGACCGTTCCACGCACCGCGCGGTTGCGGTTGGATGCGTTGATGGCAGAGCTTGGCGAGGATAACCGGGTCTTTCAGCGCGACGGCACGCGCGAACGTGTTCGGATCGGCAAGGCCTCTGAACCCGCTCCCCGCAGAGGCTGACCCAAGCCCGGAGCGGCGCGCTACACCGGTCGGATCAAATTGGTCTGTTCATTTTTTGCGATATTGGATCTTCGGGGCAGTCCTGTCGCCGGGTAGGTTTGGCCAACAGTATGTTTCAAGAGGCCTGCCATGAACCAGCCAGCCGATTTCAAAGTGCGCCCCAGCGTTTGCCCGCTGGATTGTCCCGATACCTGCAGCCTGAACATCAAGGTCCTGGGGGACCAGGTGGTCGAGGTCAAGGGATCCAAGGCGAACCCTTACACCGATGGGGTCATCTGCAACAAGGTGGCGCGATATTACCCCGATTTCGTGCATGGGGAGACGCGCCTGACCCATCCGCTGCGGCGGACCGGGCCGCGCGGCTCGGGGCAGTACGAGCGGATTTCATGGGACACCGCGCTGGACCTCATCCACGAAGCCTTTGCCAAGGCGATTGACGCATATGGTCCCGAAACGATCTTGCCCTTCAACTATGCCGGACCGCATGGCGAGCTGGCGGCCGGGTCGATGGACCGGCGGTTCTTCTACCAGATGGGCGCGACCATGCTGAACCGCGGGCCACTGTGCGGTGGTGTACGCGGCGGGGCCTATTCCAGCATTTTTGGCAACGCGCCGGGGATGCCGCCAATGCAGGTGGTGCATTCTGATCTGGTGCTGGTCTGGGGCAACAACGTCACGGTGTCCAACCTTCACCTTGCGCCGCTGCTCAAACAGATGCGGGCCAAGGGGGGCAAGCTGGTGGTGATTGATCCCAAGCGGATCAAGATCGCCGAACAATGTGACATGCATGTGCAGATCCAGCCCAACACCGATGTGGTGTTTGCCATGGGGCTTGCAGCCGAACTGGAACGGCGCAACGCGCTGGACAAAGCGTTCATCGCCGAATGGGTCAGCGGGTTCGACCCCTATATGGAGCAGGCCCGCAAGTATTCCGTCGCCTATGTCGAAGAAACTTGCGGTATCGAGGCGGAGCAGTTCCACGCGTTGGTGGACTGGATCGTAACGGCAAAGAACATGGCCTGTTCGTTCGGCAACGGGATTGAGCGCGGCCGCTCTGGTGGGTCCGGACTGCGGGCGGGCATGGTGCTGCCCGCTCTGACCGGCCATCATGGACGGCTGGGGGCCGGGGTGCTGGCCAAGTCAGGTGTTGCAACGCCCAAGAACCAGGCACGCCTACACGGCAACCACCTGATGAAGCCGGGAACCAGGGTGATCAACATCATCGATCTGGCAAATGTCTTGCAGGACCAGACGCAGGAAACGCCGATCAAGGCGGCTATGATCTATAACCACAACCCGGTCGCGACCCATCCCGATCAGACCAATCTGATCAAGGCGCTGATGCAGGAGGGCCTGTTCCTTGCGGGCTGCGATGTGGCCATGACAGACAGCATGGCGCTGTGCGATGTGATCCTGCCGGCCGCGACCCATTTTGAGCATGATGACGTCTTTGGCGCCTATGGTCAGAACTATCTGCAACGCGCGGAACCGGTCATTCCCTGTGTCGGGGAAAGCCTGCCTAACACCGAAATCTTCCGCCGTCTGGCGGCGCGGTTCGGGTATGAGGATGCGATTTTCCGGGCCTCCGATCAGGAGCTTCTGGACGACGCGATCAACTCTGATCATCCGCAGCTGAACGGTCTGCGGGGGCGGGACCTGCCGTCCGACCGCGCGATTGAGATCCTGTCGCAGACGGGAGCGCCAATGATCATGTGCAAGACGGTGGTGCCCGACACGCCCTCAGGGAAGATTGAGCTGTTCAGCCAGGCCTATGAGGACCGCTATGGGTTTGGTGTGCCGCGCTACGATCCGGTCCCGCAGGATCGCCCGTTTGTTCTGATTACGCCCAGTTCGGACAAGCGCACCAATGCGACCTTCGGCGGGCACGCCGCATCGCAGGGGCCAGAGCGGGTGGAGATGAACCCGAAGGACGCCGATGCGCTGGGTCTGGCCGATGGGGATCTGGTGGCGGTCTCAAACAACCGCGGCGCAGTGACGTTGCTGTTGAAGGTGACGGACGCAACACGGCCCGGTGTCCTCTATTCGCCCAAAGGCACGTGGCGCGCCACGTCCGAGACCGGCTTGACCGTCAATGCGCTAATCCCGTCGGACACCCGCACGGACATCGAAGATGGGGCAACCTATCATGAGACCTTTGTGGAGGTCTGCAAACACTGATGCCTCTGGGCGCCTCCGGTTTGTGGGGGCGCCCAGCCTTGTGCTGTGGCATCGGCCCGGAAGCACAGCAGACCGGTGGCAGACGGCGATCCAGCGGGGCAGGCGGGTTGGGTCTAAATTGGTTTGCCAGTATGATGCAGAATCGCAGGCAACAAGCAGGCCGATATGACCGATTTTCCAAGGCTGACCTTCTCGCTGGACCGCGATTCCAAGGTCCCGGTGTTTGAACAGATCTGCCTGACCATCCGGCAGCGCGCCATCTCTGGCGCTCTGGCAAAGGGCAGCAAACTGCCCCCCACGCGGGTATTGGCGACCGAGCTTGGGGTGTCGCGCTCTACCATTGTCACCGCCTATGAACAGCTTGTGGCTGAAGGGTACCTGAAAAGCCTGCGGGGCTCGGGCTACACCGTTTGCGCGCTGGGCGAGGTAGAGCTGTCCGGCGGTGCGAAGGCGGCCCAGACCCTGCCTGAGGATGAAGAGGGCGAAGCGATTGTGCCCTTTGAGGCCAGCCAGCCCGACATGCGCCTGTTTCCCCATCGCCAATGGGCCAAAGCAGTGTCGCGGGTCTGTCGCACCAATCCGCAGGCCATGCTGGTTGGCGGTGGCACTTTCGGCAATCCCGAACTCAGGCGCGCCATCGCACAGCATATCGCGGAATGGCGGGGCATTGATGCGTCCCCACAGCAGATCATCGTGACGGCGGGGGCGACGGATGCGCTGGAAATCTGTATGCGAAGCCTGGCCCAGAAGGGGGATCTGGTTGGATTGGAGGACCCCGGATACCTGCCGATGCGGCGCTTTGCTCAGGCACAGGATCTGGTGCCGCTCTACCTTGCGGTTGATGAGGCGGGGGCGCATCTTCCCGACCCGGCCAAGCCGCCGCAGCTGGTGATCCTGACGCCGTCGCATCAATACCCGTTGGGCGGCGCGATGAGCCCCAGCCGGCGGTTGGAGTTCATAAACTGGGCCGACGCGCAGAATGCCTGGATTGTCGAAGACGACTACGACAGTGAATTTCGCTACGCCGGGCGTCCGATCCCGGCCATGACGGGCTTTGACCGGCTGAACCGGACGATCTATATCGGCAGCTTTTCCAAGGTGTTCTCGAACGCGCTGCGTCTGGGGTATCTGGTGGTGCCCGAAGCGTTGCTGGACCGATTCCGCACCACCATGCGCCGCTTCGGGCAGAAGGCCAGCTACATGCCGCAACAGGCGCTGGCGGATTTCATGGCTTCGGGCGAATTCTATCGCCACCTGCGCCGGGTCCGGCGCACCTATGACGAACGGCGGCGGTTCCTGCTGGATCAGCTGGCAACAGAGTTTTCCGCCTTTGGTCGCTGTGAAGACCATCAGGCGGGCATGCAGGTGGTGTTTCATCTGGCAGACGGGTTCGATGATCGGGATCTGTCTGCGCGGGCGACTGCACAGGGCATCAACCTGCAGCCGCTGTCGGCCTATGCCGCACATGCAGAAGGGCACAACGGTCTGGTCATGGGCTTCTGCGCCTATTCCGAGGAAGAGATGAAACCGGCGTTGGCGCTGCTCAAGTCCTGCTTTCAGCAAAGCGGCTGAACTGCGCCGTACTACCCAGCAGGACGGTAGAGCGTTTCGTGAGGAGATTTAGGGGAAAGTGGTGCCGGCAGAGGGACTTGAACCCCCGACCCCGAGATTACAAATCACGTGCTCTACCAGCTGAGCTATACCGGCGTGAGAGCCGAAGTATCATCTGAGTTTTTGGGTGGCAAGGACATAAGCTTGTGCCGGTGCAGATTTTTCCGGGTGGCCTGACACACCGTTTGCCGGAGAGATTTGAACCGGGGTTCCGCAGAGACGGTGAAGCGTTTGTGAGGGTTGTTTATCTTGTTGCGGCCTCCCAAATTACATTACGCTTATCGCATATCTATTATGGAGAGAATGGATGTCCCTGACCCTGCAGGAAATGATCGCAGCCGCAAATGCGGTGGTGGAGCGGATCGACGGTGAAAAAGCACAGGCGCTGATCGCAGATGGCGCGCTGCTTCTGGATATCCGGGACGCCCCGGAGCTGGAGAAAACCGGGCGCGCCGTCGGGGCACATCACATTCCGCGCGGCATGTTGGAGTTCCGTGCCGATCCCGACAGCCCGTTCCATGACGCCGAACTGCGCAAGGATCGGGCCATTGTCCTGCACTGCGCGGGCGGCGGGCGTGCCGCTCTGGCAGGCAAGTTGCTGAAAGATATGGGATATGCCGAAGTCTACAACCTTGGTGGGCTGAATGACTGGATCACGGGCGGCGGGGCCGTGCAGGAACCGGTGGACCAGGGCATGTAAGGATCTGATCCGGTTTTGGCGGGGGCTTCCCCGCCAACTCATCTGATCTTCACGAAGGGTTCAGGCGTTCAGATAAGCCCGCGCTGCGGCTTCGAATTCTCGCGGTTTTTCTGCGTGCAGCCAATGGCCCGCGCCGGGAATACGCGCGAATTTGGCCTGGGGGAACAACGCACGAATTTGGTCGCGATGTTCGGGAAGCACGTAGTCCGACGCCGCACCTGCCAGGAACAGGGCAGGGCCATCCCACTGACCTTCGATCTGGGGAAAGGACATGATCTCAGGCATCTGGTCGGCCAAAGCATCAAGGTTCAGCCGCCAGCGCTTGTTCGGCAGGTCCAGGGACTGGGTGAAGAAGCTCTGCAAGGCAGGGTCGACACCGGCGGCTGCCAGCTGGGCTTCGGCGTCCGAACGCCGCTCCAGGCTGTCCAGATCCACGGCGCGCATGGCTTGGATGAAGGGCAGCTGCGTGTGCGTATAGGCGACGGGTGCGATGTCGGCGACGATCAGCCGGTTGACCTGCTCCGGGTAGTTCAGCGCCAATGTCATGGCCGCCTTGCCCCCCATCGAATGGCCCAGAACATCCATCTTGCCACCAAAGGCGGCGATCACTTCTGCCAAATCCGCGGCCAGATCCCGGTACCGGTGGTCCGACGACCACGGGCTGGAGCCATGATTGCGCATATCCACGGCGATGACCTGGCGCTCGTCCGACAGGCGTTTGGCTATGACACCCCAGTTGCGGGCAGAGCCATACAGGCCATGGGCAATCAACAGGGGCGGGCGGTCGGTCGGCGTACCGTGCAAGATCTGGTTCAACATGAGATCGGGATACAGCAGGCGCCAAGCCGGAGCCAGCCCGATTGCAGTGACTTGTTTTCTTCTTTAGCGTCATTCGGAGTATTTTTTGGTGATTTCCATGGGCGAAGAGAGCGAAACCGTCGAAACCATGATCCAGCGTGTCAGGCAGGCCCTGCGCGAAAAAGAAGGGATCAGTGGCCAAGGCTTGGCCGACGGTCTGAAGAAGGGGCGTCGGCGGTTGCCGCGCCGGATCTTTCGTCAGGTTCAGAAACTGGCGGACGCCGAAAAGACGGCCGCCCACCCGAAGCTGGCGATGACGCTCAACCAGCCCGAGCTGCTGTCCGCCGGGCAGGATATCCTGGGCTATCTGGAGAAGATCGATCTGGCCGACCGCCGCAAGGGGCGTTGGCTGGGCATTCTGGGCGCGGTGACCTTCAATCTCCTCGCTGTCATTGCGCTCTTTGTGGCTGTGCTGGTCTGGCGCGGCCTGCTTTGATTTTCGGCTTTCACCGCACCCGGCGCAGGGGTAATTTGAACAAGGTTCAAAACTCTTGCGCGATAGGACAGTGTGAATGGCGACAAAGGCGGAACTGCGCAAGGCGGCCCTGAGGGACCGATTGATTGACGCGGCCGAAGCGCGGATCGAACAGGATGGGGCAGCCGCCTTGCGGGCGCGGGATCTGGCCAAGGATGCGGGCTGCGCGCTTGGGGCCATCTACAACGTCTTTGACGATCTGGATGCGCTTGTCATGGCGGTGAACGGGCGCACCTTTCAGCGGTTGGGGCATGCGGTCAGCTGCTCTCTGGAGGGGGCGGGCCCTCTGCCGCCGACAGAGCGCCTGATTCGGATGAGCCACGCCTATCTGCGCTTTGCGGCAGACAACAATCTGTTGTGGAGGGCGCTGTTTGACGTCCAGATGACCCGCGACGGGCCTGCGCCCGATTGGTACCGGCAGGCCTTGGTGGGGCTGTTTTCGCATATTTCAGGACCGGTGTCCGAGCTGTTCCCGGGCGGATCGGAGGACGAGATCAACCTGATGACGCGCGCTTTGTTTTCTTCGGTACACGGCATCGTGCTGCTGGGATTGGAAAACCGCATTTCCGGGGTGCCGCCCGAACAGATCGAAATGATGATCTCCCGCGTGTTGAAGCAAATCGGAAACAAATAATTTCTGAACATCGTTCATAAAATTCCTTGAACATCGTTCATGTCTCGCTTACATGTCATTTTGTGAACGATGTTCAAGTTTGGAGGACGACATGTTCGGGACTTTGAAGACCCTGTTTGCCGGTGCCAACGCCCGTGCCGAAGAGCAGCTGAAAGATACCTATGCCATTGAATTGATTGACCAGAAAATCCGCGAAGCCAGCGCATCATTGAAGGCCGCGAAACTGTCTCTGGCGTCAATGTTCCAGCAACAGCGCAATGAGCAGCGACAGGCAGATGCCCTTGAGGCCAAGATTGCCGACATGATGGACCGGGCAGGTGAAGCGCTGAAAGAGGGTCGACAGGATCTGGCGGAGACCGCGGCACAGGCGATTGCGGAGATGGAGAATGAATTGACCATCCGCAAACAGACGCTGACTCGCCTGGAGCAGCGGATCCTGCAACTGCGCGGATCGATCGAACGGGCCCATCGCCGCATCACCGACCTGAAGCAGGGGGCATTGGCTGCGCGGGCCACGCGGCGCGAGCAAGCGCTGCAAAAGGGGCTGACCCGTCACGTTGGTGGTGACAGCCCGATGGAAGAGGCCGAGGCGCTGATTGCGCGTGTAATGGAACGTGCCGATCCATTTGAACAGGGTGAAATCCTGCGTGAGATCGACGGAGACCTTGGGGCGGAGCGAATTGCTGAGCAACTGGCAGAGGCCGGATTTGGTCCGCAAACCCGCAGCACCGCGGCGGATGTATTGAACCGCTTGAAAGCCGAAAATTGAACAAAATGCCGCCGCAATACACGGCTAATTCCTGACACCAGAGATTTGAAAATTGGAGACCAAGAGATGAATTCCCGCAATGAAAACGGACTGATCATGATGCTGAACGGGGCCGGTGTGGCACTGGCCTACGGTCTGCTTGGCATTTCGCTGTGGCTGTCGACGGATGTGCCGCTGGCCACCAAGGGCTATTGGGCGATGGGCATCCTGCTTCTGACACTGAGCCTGATCAACGTGGTGAAGTACCGTTTCGACGCCCGCCAATCAGAAGACCGCATTTCGCGCATCGAGGAAGCACGTAACGAAAAGCTGCTGGAAGACGCACTGCTGGATCCGAAGTCCGAGATCTGATTGAGTTCGCTCCCGTTAGAGACGCCCGTTGCGCCAAAGCGGCGGGCGTTTCGCATTTGGGGCCGGACGGGCTCCCGCCTGCTTTGGACCTGCGGTCCACACAGTTGGGCGTGGCGCCGCGCTTTGCGCGGCGCGTCAGACCATCTGGAACGCGATCCACGCAAAAGCCCCGCCGGTTTTGGCGGGGCTTTGTTGTTTTGTTTGGTCTGGCCGGGATCAGAGGTTGGGGTAGAGCGGGAAGCGGCCGCAGAGCTC